>JBFHEW010000033.1:0-11164 GCA_041583955.1 Bacteroidia bacterium
CGGTGCCATCAGCCAAGGAATGGAAAAGACCGGTGCCGTGGCCGAAATGAAGACCGTACGGGAGATAGCCATCGATCGCGAGAATCGCATCATCACCGCCCCGTGCTACATGATGGAGGCGTCCATTACAGATGTGCGCGAAAACATCAAGCAGGCCATTGATGCGCTTTTCGAAATGCTGGAAGAGAAATAAGAGTGGGTAGAAGGAGGCTGCGGTGTACGCTTACTGCGCGCAGTCTTCCATGATGTACTTGGCCGTAGAGAAAAGTTCGGCCTCCTCGAACCGATCGGCCATGATCTGAAGCCCGAACGGCAGATTGCCCTTCTTCCCCATCGGTACCGATATGGCGGGAATGCCCACCAGATTGGCCATCACCGTGAAAATATCCTCGAGGTACATTTTAACCGGGTCGTCTGAGTTCTCTCCGAACTTGAACGCCACATCCGGTGTGGTGGGCGAAAGGATCATGTCGTAGCCAGCGAACAGCTCATCCGTAGTGTTCTTCAACAGGCGTCTCACCCGTTGGGCCTTGGCGTAGTACGCATCGTAATAGCCGGCCGAAAGCACGAATGTTCCGAGCATGATCCTGCGCTTCACTTCGGTACCGAACCCTTCGGAGCGCGAAAGTTTGTAGGTGCTCTCCAGGTCCACCGCCTTCTCGCTGCGGTAACCGTAGCGCATACCGTCATACCGCGAAAGGTTCGATGACGCTTCGGCCGTTGTAAGGATGTAATACGTTGGTATCAGGTGGTCGAGCAAGGGGAAATCGACCGCATCAACGGTGTGCCCTTCGGCCTTCAGGTTTTCCACCACTTCCATGAAGCGTGTTTTGATGGTAGGGTCCAACGCCTCGCTTTCCAAGCAATCCTTCAGGTATGCGAATTTCTTCTTTCCGATGGGGCCCGGTGCGTAACTCGGCACCGCGCGTTGCGATACCGTGCTATCGAACTCGTCCTGCCCCGACATCACTTCGGTGATGAGCGCGGCATCTTCCACATTCTTGGCAAACGGGCTTATCTGATCGAAGCTCGAAGCAAACGCCAAGAGCCCGTGGCGCGATACGCGTCCGTATGTTGGTTTAATGCCTACAAGCCCGCAGAAAGAGGCCGGTTGACGCACAGAACCGCCTGTTTCCGATCCTAACGATACATGACAGAGGTCGGCTGCAACAGCAACCGCAGAACCTCCCGAAGAGCCTCCCGGTACGCGGGTCCTGTCTATCGGATTCAACACATTCCCGAAGGCGGAATTCTCATTCGAGCTGCCCATGGCGAACTCATCGCAGTTCAATCGACCGATGATGATGGCGTCTTCGGCCAGAAGCCTCTCCACGGCCGTGGCGCTGTAGAGCGATTCGAATCCTTCCAGGATCCTGCTGGCGCCCTGCACCCCGTGCCCTTCGTAGCAGATATTGTCTTTGATGCCTATCACCACACCCGCCAATCTGCCGGCAGTTCCTGAGGCAAGTTTGCTGTCAATGCGGTCGGCCTGTTCCAGTGCCTCATCGGCATACACGGCCAGATAGGCGTTCAGGTCTTTGGTCTCGTCAATGCGTGCCAGAAACGTCTCAACGGTCTTGCGGACCGTGGTTGTTCCTTCCTTTAGTGCAAGATGATACGAAGCAATGTTGGCCATTTGAACGAAATGGTCAGGGCTTAATCGTTCCTGTCGGAGATTTTATCGTTCTCATCGCCTTTGGAGGCGTCCTTGAACTCCTTGATGCCCTTGCCGAGGCCTTTCATCAGTTCAGGGATCTTTCTTCCTCCGAAGAGTAGAAGGATGATGACTGCAATTATGATGACCTCCTGTGGGCCAAAAACACCAAGTATGATAGAGCCTGAAAGCATGGGTCAAATGTATCTATTTTTTACTCACGATCCATTTGGATGGATTGAGTTTTGTGGCGCCCTTCCATATTTCGAAGTGAAGGATGGTCTTCTCGTCCTCGCGGCCGGTGACCACGGTTCCGATCTCCTGCTTCACGCTGAGTTTGTCGCCCATCTTCACGACCACATCCTCCAGGTTGGCATACACGCTCAGGAATTCGCCATGCCGTACGATCACGGCCTTGTGGGCTCCCGGAATGGAAACGACCGCAGAGACCGTCCCTTCGAACACGGCCCGCGCCCTGGTTCCCTTGTCGGTGGTGATGTCAATACCGTTGTTCTCGATCTTGATCGATGGCAGGGTAGGATGGGGGTGTTCCCCGAAGTAGGAGGTGATCACCCCTCGTTCTGATGGCCACGGAAGTTTGCCTTCGTTGTCGGCAAACTGGCCCGAAAGCTCCAGTTCCTTTGGTGTGAGGGCAAAACCCGATTTGGTGGTGGTGGCCGTGTTGTCTTTGGCGGCCTTCTCCTTGGCTTTGCGTATCTCTTCCTCAATGATGCGCGCAATGGCCTTCTCCAACTTCTTGGCGTCACGTTTTTTCTGCTCCAGGTCCTTTCTGAGCTGGCTCTCCTTCTGTTTGAGGGTCAACACCATCTTGTCCTGCTGTTCCTTTTCGGTCGAGAGCTGGATCTTCTCCTTTTCCTTGTCCTCCACCAGATAGGCCATTTTCATCTTCTTATCGGCCAATTCCTCCGTGCGCGACTCCAACGCTTTCTTCACGTCCTCAATGGCCTCGGCCTGCTGTTGCCGATGCTTGGCGTATTGCTGGAAATACTTGATTCGCTTGTAGGCTTGGTTGAAATCCTCTGACGAGAGGATGAACATCAAACGGTCGTATTGGCTCTGGTTCTTGTAGGTGTAGTACAGCATTTTGGCGTATTCATCCTTCAGCCGTTTCAGGTCGTCCTCCAGCGCTTTCACCACGCCTTTGGTCTCGTCAATCTGCTTCTGCACCAGTTCCACCTCGCGCAGAATGGTGTTGATCAGCTGCTGCCGCTTATTGATCTTGGAGCTGAGCAGGTTCAACTCATTCAGTGTGGCCTTCTTATTGGCCGCGGTCTCATTCAGCAGCTTATTCGTGAACTCGATATCCTTCAGCAGCTGTTTCTTCTGGTTCTCCAGCTCGGCCTTGTTCTGCCCGAATGCCACGGCCCAACTCAGAACGAGCAGCAGCATGAGAAGGATGTTCCGCTTAGTAGGCCACATATTTACTTGGAATGTTGAAAGGGAACCGCAAGGTACTTTTCTCATCGATCTTTGACCAATTCAGTTCAACGGCAATGTTCTCTTTTCCTTGTGTGCGGAAACGCATGGAGGTGGGGAAGATCATTGTCTCCAGCTGTTGGAAATCGCGGTACTCGGCCAATATCTGTTCGTTACGCGCAGGGTTCTTAAGCACCGAGCGTGTTACCCGCCAGATGCCTGGGTCGATCTCGGTGCGCTGTTCCAATTTCAGCGGGGCATTGCTGGCCCGTATCTTTTCCGATACGGCCTCCAATGTATAAAGGTCAACCAACGGTTTCAGCAGGTACATCTTCTCATCATACAGCCGCACGAACTCCCCGGTAAGGGCCGATTGTAGCAGCTCAAAGCTCACCTCCATCTTCAGCAGCTCGTTGGTCTTCTCAAACGACTCGGAGAAGTACTTCTGCTCAATGCGATTGATCATTCGGATGCTATCGGGAGTGATCACCACCCGGATGGCCTCTATTCCCAGTCCGGGCGTGATGGATAGCCAGATCACGCTGTCCTTCTTGAAGCGTGCACGCACCCCGAAACTCTGTGTTTTTTCGGCCGTGGAATGGTTCACTGCGAGTTTGGCCTCCAGGAACTCGTAGCTGCTGTGGGCACGCACCGAATCGAGCAGTTGGGCGGTGGTGATGGCGGGCAGGCCCGATGGGCGGGTGGCCAGCTGTCCGCTCTTGCAGCCGAAAAGCCCCGAAACGAGCAAGGCACCGGTAAGAATGATCAACGGAATCCTCATCACGGTCTACGGAAACTTTTTCCCTTCGATCTTGGCCGGAAGGGCATCGCTGTGCTCCCCAAGTTCCAAGGCGGCCTTCCATTGTTCCATGGCCTTCTCCTTTTCGCCCAACTGATAGAGGATGTCGCCATAGTGTTCCACAATGGTGCCGCTTCGGTCTCCTCCCAGTTCCATGGCCTTCAGTATCCATTCCAGCGCGGCCTCATACTTGCCTTGCTGGTAGAGGATCCAGGCATAGGTGTCCTGGTAGTTGGGTTCGCGTGGCTGCAACAGGTTCGATTTCTTCGACATCTCCTCCGCACGGTCGAGGTTCTCTTTGCGCAGCGAGAGGAAATAACTGTAGTTGTTGAGCAACAGCGGGTTGTTCGGGTCCTTCTTAATGGCCTTTTCAAAGGCCTCGTCCGATTCCTTGTACTGCTTCAGATTATTGTACGCGTCTGCCAGCAGCGATAACAGCTGCACGTTCATGTACGAGTCGGTGCGGGTGAAGATCTCCCCTTCCGACAGCACGCTCACCGCTTCGTTGTACTGCTTGAGGCTGTTGTAGGCCACCCCGTTCAGAATGTACAGTACTCCCTGGTTCGGGAACAACTCCAACGCCTTCCGACTGTCATGCTTCATCGCCTCCCAATCGCGGAGCTCGTAGCTCGTGTTGATCAGTTGGCTCCACACCATGAAGCGGCTACTGTCCAATTTCACGGTCTGGTAGAACGCCTCGCGAGCTTCTTTCATTTTGCCATCGCGCAGCAGGAAATCCGCCTTCATCGCATGGGCCTTGGCATCGGTCGGATGTGCCGTGGTCAGGAGTTCCAACAGTTCGTAGGCCTGCCCAAGCAGCTTGTCATCGCCATCGGTGAGGTTGTAGTACGACATCATCACCTGTATCTTATTGTCAATGTTCAGGGCCGGGCTGCCAAAGGCCTGCTTCAGCTCTTTGAAAGAAGCATCGTAGTCGCCCTTCTTGCGGTGATACTCCGCCAGGTTCAGGTGCAGGATGGGGTCATCCGGGCGGTTCTTCGCCATCCGTTCGTACACCGCAAAAGCCTTGTCCAGCATATCGTTTGCCGTATACACCTCGGCCAACATGCCCAGGTAGCGCTGCTCGCCCGGGAAGTTGCTGATCAGCCGTTCCAATTCCTTCACCGCGTCATCCAAGCGGTCCATCTGCAGGTAGATCTTCTCTTTCTGCACCGATATCTCCTCGCTCACGCCTATCACCTCCTCAATGCGGTTGTAGGCCCCAATGGCATCTTCCAACCTGTTCAGGTAGAGGTAGGCCGTTGCAAGCTCGTATTGGTATTCCACCTTTTCGGGGTGTTCCTTGGTCAGGCGTTCGTAAATGCGAACGGCCGAGCGGAAGTCGTTCAGTCCCAGTTGGATCTCTGCGGTAAAGAGCGCATACCACTCGTTGTCGGGGTCCAATTCCAACGCGCGCAGGGCGAATGGAAGGGCCTCTGCCACCTGCTGACTCGTGGTGAGCAGATTGGCCAACTCATAGTAGCTGGCCGCGTTGTTCGGGTCTATCCGGATGCATTGGTGATACAGCGCAGCGGCCTCTTCGTAGTTGCCCAGCATCTTCTGCTTGCTCGCATCGAAGAAGAGCTCCGTTATCTTGCGCTCGTCCTCATAACCCGGTCCTTTTTCCTTTTTGTTACGTCTTTGCGCATGGGCATCCCCCACCAGCAACGCAAGCACCAACAATGGCAGTATGTATATCCTTGCTCTCAATGTTTCCCTGTGTGTCCGAAGCCGCCTGCACCACGCTTCGTTTCGTCCAACGCCTCCACTTCTTTCCACGCCACCTGCTCGTGCTTGGCAATGACCATCTGCGCTACGCGCTCACCGTTCTTGATAACAAACGTTTCGTTCGAAAGGTTTACCAGCAGCACCTTCACTTCCCCACGGTAGTCGGCATCAATGGTGCCGGGCGAGTTGAGAACCGTAAGGCCGTGCTTGTACGCCAGTCCGCTACGTGGACGTATCTGCGCTTCCGTACCCTTTGGGAGCGCGATAAAAAGACCTGTAGGCACCAGCACCCGTTCCAGGCTTTTCAGTTCAATGTCTGCTCCGATATTGGCGCGGAGGTCCATTCCTGCCGAAAGCTCCGTTTCGTAATGGGGGAGGGCGTGTTCCGAACGATTGATGATCTGTACTTCCATTCTTAATTCTTTCTTCGGGCGGGCGCGCAAAACTACTTAAAATTGGGGCGGAGGAGGAACCATGAAAGCACCGCGTAAGTGAGAAGGAAAGGCACGTTCAATGCCATTCCGTATTGCATCTGCGAAATGTTGAGGGCCACACTTGCCCAATAGAGCAGCGCTGCGCCTCCAACCATCCCTACAAGTTTCCCTAATTCGTAGGGTACGGGATAGTATTTTCTGCCTAGGAGATAGGATACCACCATCATGGAACCATAACAGGCAAAGGTGGCCCAGGCAGATGCTACGTAGCCGTATTTGGGGATGAAAAGCAGGTTGAGCACAATGGTGATGAGCGCCCCGAAAATGGCGAGCCCGGCCCCATGCCCCGTCTTCTCCGTAAGCTTGTACCACACCGATTGGTTGTAGTAGATGCCTAAGAAGATGTTGGCCATCAGCAGCACCGGAACAACCTTCAATCCTACCCAGTAATCCTCGTTCGGGATGAAGTATTTGAACAGGTCGATGTACAGCATCACGAACAGGAACGTGCCGGCCAATATCCACACGAAGTACGTCATGATCCTGGCGTAAAGCTCCTTGCTTCCCGCCTCCTTCTCCTGCGCGAAGAAGAACGGCTCGGCCGCGTAACGGAACGCCTGTATCATCAACGAGATGACGATGGAGAGTTTGTAGCACGCACCATAAACACCCAACTGATACATCGCCCCGTCCTGTCCCAGAATGGGGTAGAGCAGCCGCTTCAGCATCACGCGGTCAAACATCTCGTTCATCATTCCGGCCAGTCCTGCCACCAGCAGCGGAAGCGAATAGATCAGCATCGGTTTCAGCAGGCTCCATTGCGGTCTGGTCAGTCCGCGCAGCATGGTAGGTCCCAACAGCAGGAACTTCACCACGCTGGCTATCAGGTTCGCAATGAACACATAGCCCACACCCGTTCCGCTATCGTAGAACGTGTCGGTAAGCCAGTTGCCTCCACCTTCGGCAACAAGCGGAAGGCAGTAACGCAGAAAGAACACATTCAGCCCGATGTTCACCAACACGTTGGCAATGTTGATGCCCGCAAACGTCTTGGCCTTGTTCTCCGAACGCAGGCGCGCCAGCGGAATGCTCGACACCGCATCCAACCCTACAATGATGGCAAACCACACCACATACTCCTTATTGTCGGGGTAGAGCAACCAATCGGCAATGGGCTGGGCAAACACAATGGCCATCAGAATGAACAGCCCCGTGCTGCTGGCCAACGAACTCAGAATGGTGGAGAAGACCGTGTTCGGCCGGTGCTCCTGCTTGGTCGAAAAGCGGAAGAAGGCCGTTTCCATGCCGTAGGTGAGCAGAATGATCAGGAACGCCACATACGCATACATTTCCGTGATGACCCCGTACTGCTGCGGCACGAACACCACCGTATGCAACGGCACCAGCAGGTAATTGAGAAAACGCGCCACAATGGAGCTGAGCCCATAGATGGCGGTCTGTCCTGCGAGTTTCTTTAAGATCGACAATGCGTGTGGTTGGTTGATCGGCTAACGCTGCGAAGTTCGCAAGATTTGCTGGCACATATCAAAGAATGTTAAATACGCAGTCCCACGCCCATCGTCTCCCGTCCCTCGTCCCACGTCCCTCGTCCCATCATCCCGTGTCACCCTGAACTCGTTTCAGGGTCTTCTTCCTGTCACGCTGATGCACGAAAAGGCTCCACCTTCCCCGAGCAGTCGTTCCAAAAGAGCGACCGGGTTTCTGTGGTCAGATTTCAAACCGTGAATTTTTTCAGCAAAGTGTTTTTCTTTGACGACCTATAAATTTAATAATGAATATCGTAGAACTACTCAGACGCAATTCGCTCGAATCCATCTTCTCCACTAATACAGTACAAGGAAGTTGGCCTATATGGAGCAAAGCAATTAAGGAAATCATCGGTGAGAATCCTAGGGCGGAAGACCTGCTAAACCTCGGCAACCACCTTTCCGCCATTTTCACCAGCACTGGTGGAACAGGGCGCGGACAGGGCGAAGTTTCGGCAGGTGGTACAGCTTGGGAATCACTTGTTGCTTGGTATATCAATCTCTGCACGGCCGGCACGAGGGCAGTAGCCATCAAGAAAATGAGCCTTGTACCGGGACCCATTCAAGATGCCATCACCGTCAACTACGGAAACTTCGCGTGTAATACCGAATCGGACATCACGGTTATTATCTTCCCTGATGCGCCTGTTTTCACGGAGTCCGCTGCAGGTCTTGGTTTCCTGAATAGTAAAGGACAAATAGATTACACGAAACTGAATCAGGCTGTGGCCGATAGCTTCTCCGATTTCAGTATCGGAATAATTCAGTGCAAAACCAACTGGAACGACAATGCTCAGGTGCCGATGCTTTGGGATATGATTTATTCGGCAGGTGGATTCCGTGGCAGGAACATTACGATAGGTCGCAACTCTTTCAGCATTCAGAAATGTGCCATGTTCACCTATGCCTTCATAACTGTGCCTTCCAATGTCAGGACGACCTACAAAGCAAATTCTGTGGCCGTTAAACGTGTTACCAATCTTTCGGGTGGTAACTACTGGGGTAAGGAGAGTCAGGAAAACGTGGCCCGCTCAATTAAGGAGATCTTTGCCAATAACTACTTGCCTGGATACAATCGTTCGATTTTGGAGGATATCAATTCCAATCTTCCTAAATTCAAGTCAACAGGAAGTTTTAATTATTTCAAACTTCCTTAACGAATATTTCTCAAAATCTCCATCGCCACCGCTCTCGCCATCAACGGAGGTACCGCATTACCGACAAGCGTGAACTGAGGGATTTCAAACTTACGACCATTTCCACCTGTTGAGCGCTTGCCTTGAAAAACAAAAGAGTCATCAAATGATTGCAGTCTCGCCATTTCTCTTACTGTCAATGCGCGTGGCACACGATAATGGATGTAATCATCGGCAATGGTCATCACTGTTGGACTTTGCTTTTCGGGGTTCAACACATTGTAATTGCGCTTTTCTGAGGCGAGACCTTCTTTAATGAGTTCGGCTTGCGCCTGTTTGTAATCGCCTGTTCTGCGTATCACTTCCAAGCGCTTTACTACAGTTTCGTTCTGGTTGCTGGTCTGATGGTTCGGCAGTCGCTCATGCACCAATCGGCCTTGGGCAAGGTCATCTGCATTTCGGACATAGACAGGCGGGGCTGGGTCGTATCGTGCGATGAGACGCCCCTCTTTGCTCCATTGTGCATAGGTCTTTTTCTCCTTTCCATCAGAAGAGCCATCCACCGACCTTTCCTTTAATAGTGCCATCATGCGTTCTGTTGTTCCGTTGTATTGGGCTTTAAGGTTGATGTCAACATAGTTGGATGCCGTTTCATTGTGCTTAAGAAAATCCAAATCGTACAGGGCTTCAAACACAGATACCTTTTCTTCCTCTTTCACAGTTGAAGGTATGGAACTGATGAGCTTCTGATCCTTTCGACATCCGATAAAAAGTACGCGTTCCCTATTCTGAGGCACTCCATAGTTTGACGAGTTTGCCACAAACGGAGCATCAATTCGGTAAAGCGTAATTTCCTCCAAAAGGGCATCAAGCCGCTTCGCTTCTGACTTTGAGCTTAGTTCACGCAAACGACTGATACATTCATCGAAAGATGAGACGTAGATTCGAAGGCCTTCTTTAAAACCATCGACCAGCATGCGATGCGCTTTTGACACTTCTAGCGCATCGATTGCTTGTTCCATCCTATCGATGACTGTCTCAGGTTCAAGCACCTCAATGAAATGGTTGAAGTCGGCCACAAATGCATCATTGTCAAGGTAATTATGGTCTTTCTCCTTAATAACCTCTTGCCGCAGTTTCATCAACCTTGAACGCTTCTGTAGGAGATTCAGTCCATGGCGGATGGTGGCAATGCTGCTGTCTGTTTTGCTGGTCTTATAATCTGTGATTTTCGGAGTCACCTGCTTGAAATAGGATTCCATTGTGCTGATGTATTCCTCGCGAACCTTGTCCAACTCACTGTCTTTCAGTCCCTCGTGTTCTAACCTCTTTGCAATACAATCGAAGACAAAACCGTCTGCGGACGATGGTTTCATCTCTTTGATGTACTTCGTCAGCTTCGGTAACGATTCAATGTCGATGATGCTCTGCATCTCTTTGAGGATTTGCTCTGCGATTCTCCCTTGTTCCTTGGTAAGGATTCCTTTCACGTTCTCCATCACGAAGTATTTCGGTCGCAACGCTCGGATGACTTCCAAATAATGGGAAAAGAGGTCGTCCTTCTTATCATACTTCCTACGCTTGCCAGCAAGGCTAAAACTCTGACAAGGTGGACCACCACAGACCACATCTATTTTTCTATCACCTATGTGGGTAAGCAGATTGTCAAGGAAATCCGGTTCAGTGATGTCCTGTCGCAAGAACTTCATGTCAAGTCCCAACTGATGATTGTAACGTACTTCATGTGTCAATTCACAGTTCTCATTAATGTCGCTGGCTGCAATAAAATCGAAGAACCTGTTATTGAATTCTGCTTGTAGGAAACCTTCGCTGAAACCACCCGCACCAGCAAACAGGTCAATGAAGGTGAAAGACTTACCGTAGAGAGGAATCTGCTCTTTGACCATTTGCACAGTTGAATGTGCTTGATAAGAATTCACAACATCTATTAGAGCTGCTTTAACTTCCTCTACGGTCACCTTCTTTTTGGTGGTCTTACCAAAGAGTTGTTTTGCCGTTTGCTCCAGTTGATTCAGGTAGTGGTTGATGATGTCAGCTCTATCGGCCGTGTTATTCACTCTCTGCTTTTGTTTGTCGAAGTCTACTGGCGCTACCTTTTCCTTGGTTGCGAGTTTAACTTTTTCACCATCGCAATGGATGCGAAGATGAATCGGGCTAAGACCCTTTTTGTCGGGTTTATCAAGATAGAAATTGCAGGTAGCCATGGTTTACGGACGTTTTTACGGACACGGACAAATTTACGGACAGTGTCGAGTTGTGCAAGTCAAAGTTTTAAAAGGATGACATAATCTATTTACACAGCTGAAAACTTATTCAACTTCTTTTCCTCCCGCAATCCGCACCGCTCCTGAATTCGAAGAAATTCTGGCCCGACCCAAACTTCCTCAAACAGCACAATCAGCGCTTCC
>JBFHEW010000034.1:0-11162 GCA_041583955.1 Bacteroidia bacterium
CAATCAGCGCCAAGGAACAAGCAGCTCACGAGAGCGTTCTGAAGTACGTGGTAGTACACGTAAGATCAGAAAGCAGAAAGGATCTGGAGGTGCTCGTTTCGGGGATATCAAAAGCCCTTTGCTGAGAGGTGGAGGTCGTGTGTTCGGACCACGTCCAAACGACCACAGCTTCAAGTTGAACAAGAAGCTGAAGCAGGTAGCGCGTAAGTCAGCACTTTCTTTGATGGCAAGCGAAAATGCCATTACGGTGGTTGAAGACTTCAAATTCGAAGCTGCAAAGACCAAGGATTACACACAGTTTCTCGATAATTTGAAGCTGTCAGACAAAAAAACGTTGCTAGTACTGAACGAGCAGGATAAAAACATATATTTGTCGTCCCGAAATTTGAAGGGTGCGAAAGTCGTAACTGTTTCAGAATTAAACACTTACGGTATTCTAAACGCAAATAATCTACTCCTTTCGGAGAGTGCAATTGCGACTATTGAGAAAAGCTTAAGCTAAAAAAGTGATGGAAATTCTAGTGAAACCATTGATTACTGAAAAAATGACCGATCAGGCAACCAAGCTTGGTCAGTATGGATTCGTGGTCAATAGAAAGGCCAATAAGGTTGAGGTGAAGCAGGCCGTGGAGAAGATGTATGGAGTTAACGTTCAATCTGTTAATACCATGATCATCCCAGGGAAGAAGCGAAGCAGAAATACCAAGAGCAAATTCATCGTTGGTAGAACTTCTGCTGTAAAGAAGGCCATCGTTACCCTTGCCGAAGGACAAACCATTGACTTTTATAGCAATATCTAAGATACCATGGCTGTAAGAAAACTAAAACCGACCACACCAGGGCAACGTCATAAAGTTGCCAGCACCTTTGAAATGGTGACTACCTCAACACCAGAGAAGTCATTGGTAAAAGGTCAGAGCAAAACCGGTGGTCGTAACAATACAGGGAAAATGACCATGCGCTACATCGGTGGTGGTCATAAAAGAAAGTACCGTGTCATTGACTTTAAGCGTAACAAGGATGGAATCCCCGCAACGGTTAAGACGATCGAGTACGACCCGAATCGTAATGCACGTATCGCTCTGCTTTACTATGCTGATGGAGAGAAGAGATACATCATCGCTCCAAAAGGGATTGAAGTTGATCAGGTGATCGTTTCCGGAAAAGGGTCTGCTCCTAATATTGGCAACACGCTTTTCTTGAGCGAGATCCCAATGGGTACGGTCATTCACTGCATTGAATTGCGTCCTGGACAGGGAGCGATCCTTGCGAGAAGTGCAGGTTCTTACGCACAATTGGTTGCAAGAGAAGGTAAGTATGCCACTCTTAAGATGCCTTCTGGTGAGATCAGAATGATCCTTACCACATGCAAGGCAACCATTGGAACGGTATCCAATAGCGATTTCAGCTTGGAGGTTTCCGGAAAGGCCGGTCGTTCAAGATGGTTGGGAAGAAGACCACGTACCCGTCCTGTTGTGATGAACCCGGTCGATCACCCAATGGGTGGTGGTGAAGGAAAATCTTCCGGAGGTCACCCACGGTCAAGAAAGGGAATCCCTGCAAAAGGATACAAGACTCGAAGCAAAGTAAAGGCTTCTAGCAAGTACATAGTTGAAAAAAGAAAGAAGTAATTAGGTAATGGCAAGATCACTTAAAAAAGGGCCTTTTATAGATTTCAAGCTTGAGAAACGAGCTGTTGAAGCCCAAGAAAGCAGAAAGAAGACTGTGATCAAGACCTGGTCAAGAAGATCGGTCATCAGTCCAGATTTCGTAGGTCTTACTATTGCTGTGCATAACGGGAACAAATTCATCCCGGTCTATGTAACTGAGAACATGGTAGGTCACAAGTTCGGTGAATTCTCTCCAACGAGAACATACCGTGGACACGGAAAAGGTAAGAAGTAATAAAAGCGGATCTCCAAGCTTAAAGCAATGGGAAAGAGAAAAAAACTGATGGCAGATGCAATGAAGGAAGCGCGTAAGACGCAGTACTTCGCTTCATTGAAAAATGTCCCAACGTCACCACGTAAAATGAGATTGGTGGCAGACATGGTACGTGGTATGGAAGTAGATAAGGCACTTTATGCGCTGAAATTGCATCCGAAAGAAGCGTCAGGGAGAATCGAAAAGCTTTTGCTTTCGGCCCTTTCAAACTTCGAGCAGAAAAGCCAAGGAGGAGATGCTTCAACCCTTATCGTAAAAGAGATCTCTGTTGATAGCGGAAGATCATTGAAAAGATTGCAGACAGCTCCTCAAGGAAGAGCACATAGAATTAGAAAGAGATCAAACCACGTAACACTTGTTTTAGACAGCAAGAAGGCTTAACACATGGGACAAAAGACAAATCCGATAGGTAACAGACTGGGAATCATCAAAGGTTGGGATTCCAACTGGTATGGTGGTAGTGAAACAGCTGCAAACATTGAGGGGGATTACAAGATCCGCAAGTACTTGCGTGCCCGTTTGGCAAAAGCAAGCATCTCAAAGATCATTGTGGAGCGTACCCTGAAATTGATCACCGTAACTGTGAACACTGCACGTCCAGGTATCATTATCGGGAAAGGCGGAAGTGAGGTTGATAAATTGAAAGAAGAGTTGAAGAAGATCACCGGTAAGGAGGTACAGATCAACATCTTCGAGATAAAAAGACCAGAGCTTGATGCACGTCTTGTAGGAGAGAGCATTGCACGTCAGTTGGAAGGCCGTATCTCTTTCAGAAGAGCAGTTAAGATGGCTGTTGCTTCAACCATGAGAATGGGAGCCGAAGGGATCAAGGTTCAAGTGAGCGGACGATTGGGTGGAGCCGAGATGGCACGTTCAGAAATGTACAAGGACGGACGTATTCCGTTGCACACTTTCAGAGCAGACATCGATTATGCTCATGTGGAAGCACATACAACCTACGGTCGTTTAGGTATCAAGGTTTGGATCATGTTGGGTGAGGTATATGGTAAGAGAGATCTTGCACCGAATGCAACGGTTCAAAGCAAGAAGCCAGCAAGATTGGCTCCTCGCAGAGAAAGAGAAAGAAAGTAATTAGGTAGAACAGGAATAACAAGTAAGTTATGCTACAGCCAAAAAGGACGAAGTTCCGTAAAATGCACAAAATGAAGATGAAGGGGATGGCCAACAGAGGCAATCAACTCGCTTTCGGATCCTTCGGTATCAAAGCCGAAGAAGGTGCATGGATCACTGCTCGTCAAATAGAATCAGCACGTATCGCAGTAACGCGTTACATGAAGAGAGAAGGACAGGTTTGGATCAAGATATTTCCAGACAAACCGATAACCAAGAAGCCTGCAGAGGTCCGTATGGGTAAGGGTAAAGGATCTCCGGAATATTGGGTAGCTGTGGTTAAGCCTGGATGCGTGATGTTCGAGATTGAAGGTGTTGACATGGCAACAGCGAAGGAAGCACTTCGACTTGCTGCACAGAAACTGCCTATTACCACCAAATTCATGGTGAGAAGAGATTACACAGGAGCCTAAGAGTTAGAGGACAATGGAAAACGCAGTAATAAGAGAATTGTCAAGCGAAGAGCTGGAGGACCGTTTGGCCGAAGAGCGATTGAAGCTTGCAAAATTGAAGATGAATCACGCGGTATCTCCTATCGAGAACCCGCAAGAACTTAAACATGCCCGAAGATTGATCGCCAGGTTGATGACCGAACGGACTTCTAGAAGCAAAGTAGCTAGCTGAGATGGAGAATACAGCAACAAGAAACCTTAGAAAGGAAAGAATCGGAGTTGTCACAAGCGACAAGATGGATAAGACCATCACCGTAAGTGTTGAGCGTAAAGTGAAGCACCCGATGTACGGAAAGTTCGTGAAGATGACGAAGAAGTTCCATGCTCATGATGAGAACAACGATTGCGGAATCGGTGATACCGTACGTATCATGGAAACCCGTCCATTGAGCAAGTCAAAGAACTGGAGACTGGTAGAAATCCTAGAGAAAGCCAAATAAGCCATGATACAGACAGAATCACGACTTAAGGTCGCAGACAACAGTGGTGCCAAGGAAGTTCTTTGCATCCGTGTTCTTGGAGGAACAAGAAAGCGTTATGCCCGAATAGGCGACACGATCGTAGTTACAGTGAAGGATGCAGTTCCATCAGGTAACGCCAAAAAAGGATCGGTTTCCAAAGCGGTTGTAGTACGCACCAAAAAGGAAACAAGAAGACAGGACGGCTCTTACATCCGGTTTGACGACAACGCAGTAGTGCTGTTGAATGCAGCTGGCGAAATGAGAGGAACAAGGATCTTCGGACCTGTTGCCCGAGAGTTGAGAGAGAAACAATACATGAAGATCGTATCACTTGCACCGGAGGTGCTTTGATATAAAGAAGCAAAGCAATGGCAAAGTTTCATATAAAAAAGGGCGACACCGTTAAGGTAATTGCGGGAGAGTCCAAAGGAGAAGAAGGCAAGGTTTTGGAGGTTATCCCTTCAAAGAACAAAGCTTTGGTTGAAGGCGTGAACATGGCAAAACGCCATACCAAGCCGAATGCAACGCACCCGAATGGAGGCATTGTGGAGCAGGAAGCTGCCATCCAACTTTCAAACCTCATGTTGGTCGATCCTAAGTCAGGAGAGCCTACACGGATCGGAAGAAAGCTGGTTGACGGAAAGCTTGTAAGATATTCTAAGAAATCTGGAGAAGTAATTAAGTAATGAGTGCAATACCAACTCTAAAAGCAAAGTATCAGGAAGAGATTGTTCCTGCATTGAGGGAAAAGTTCCAATACAAGAGCGTAATGGAAGTTCCTCGATTGAAGAAGATCTGCCTGAATCAAGGTCTGGGTCAAGCGGTGGCCGATAAGAAGGTGCTTGAAGCAGCTTTGGCCGATATGACCATGATAGCCGGACAGAAAGCAGTTGCATCCATGTCCAGAAAGGACATCTCTAACTTCAAGTTGCGTAAGGGAATGCCTATCGGTGCCCGTGTCACACTTCGTGGAGATAGAATGTATGAATTCCTGGAAAGACTTGTTGCCGTGGCCCTTCCACGTGTTAGAGACTTCCGAGGCATCAACCCGAAAGGATTCGATGGACAGGGAAACTACAACTTGGGAATCACCGAGCAGATCATCTTCCCAGAGATCGATATTGAAAAAGTAAACAAGATACTTGGTATGGACATCACTTTCGTGACGACTGCCAAAACAAACGAAGAAGGACTCGCTCTATTGAAAGAGTTCGGAATGCCATTTAAAAAGTAAGCTGACATGGCCAAAGAATCAATGAAAGCAAGAGAGCGTAAGCGTGCCGCAATGGTTGCGCGTTATGCCGAAAAAAGAGCTAGACTTAAGGAAGAAGGCGATTACCAGGCTTTGGCACGTATGCCAAAGAACAGTGCCGCCATCAGAATGCACAACAGATGTAGCATCACTGGTCGTCCTAAAGGATACATGAGAGATTTTGGAATCAGCAGAATCCAGTTCAGAGAAATGGCCAACCAAGGCCTTATCCCTGGAGTTAAAAAGGCAAGTTGGTAAGCGATTTATTCGAAAGATTATGACAGATCCAGTAGCAGATTACCTGACAAGAGTTAGAAACGCGATTCAAGCGAATCATAAGGTTGTTGATATTCCAGCCTCTAACTTGAAAAAAGCCATCACCAAGATCCTTTTCGAAAAAGGATACATTCTCAACTACAAGTTCGAGGATGAGGGGGTGCAAGGCAGCATTAAAATTGCCCTTAAATACAATCCTCAGACAAAGGTTAACGCCATCAAAGGATTGGAGAGAGCAAGTAAGCCCGGTCTAAGAAAGTACGCAGGAGCAGGAACGCTTCCACGTGTAAAGAACGGACTAGGTGTTGCAGTCGTGTCCACTTCTAAAGGAGTGATGACAGACAAAGAAGCTAGAATGCAAAATGTAGGTGGAGAGGTTCTCTGCTACGTTTACTAAGAACAGAAACAAACAGAACGATGTCTAGGATAGGATTAGCACCGATTGAAGTACCTCAAGGAGTTGAGATAACCATAGGTGAAGACAACATGGTCACAGTAAAAGGCTCACTCGGTACATTGACCCAAAAAGTTGATGATGCCATCAAGTTGGAGCTGAAAGACGGAACATTGGAGTTGGCTCGCCTCAATGAGTTGAAGCAGACAAAGGCTTATCATGGCCTGTACCGCTCGCTTATCTACAACATGGTTCAAGGTGTTTCGAAAGGCTGGGAAAAGAAAATGGAACTTGTTGGTGTGGGTTACAGAGCCAGCAACAACGGTCAACAATTGGAGCTCTCCTTAGGATTCTCTCACAACGTTGTTTTCCTTCTACCAAGCGAGATAAAGATCGAAACCGCAATGGAAAGAGGTAAGAACCCGGTGGTTGTGCTCAAGTCGCACGACAAACAACTCATCGGACAGGTTGCTGCAAAGATCCGTTCATTGAGAAAACCTGAGCCTTACAAAGGAAAAGGTATCCGTTTTGATGGAGAACAAATTAGAAGAAAAGCTGGTAAATCAGCTGCCAAAAAATAAGTAGAATGGCTACGCAGACTAAAAGAGCAAAGATTAAAAAGCGTATCAGAAGCATCGTTTCTGGATCCGCTGAGCGACCAAGAATGTCGGTTTTCAGAAGTAATAAGGAGATCTATGTTCAACTTGTTGATGATATGGAAGGAAAAACCCTTCTTGCTGCATCATCAAGCGACAAAGGAATCGCTTCAGAAAAAGGAAACAAGACAGAGATAGCCAATAAGGTAGGTAAGCTTATTGCTGAGAAAGCGAAGGAAGCCGGCATCGAAACGGTTGTTTTTGACCGAAACGGATACCTCTACCACGGACGTGTGAAAGCATTGGCTGATGGAGCAAGAGAAGAAGGATTGAAGTTCTAATCGTAGTACGACAGAAAAGATGAAAAAAGTTAAAGTAACCGATATTGAACTGAAGGACCGCGTAGTTGGTATTCAGCGTGTAACGAAGGTCACAAAAGGTGGTCGTACTTTCAGCTTCTCAGCCATTGTAGTTGTAGGAGATGAGAACGGAGTTGTAGGACACGGTCTAGGAAAGGCAAAAGAGGTGACTGAGGCGATCGCCAAAGGAATCGATGATGCTAAGAAGAATCTTATCCGCGTGCCGATCATCAACGGAACAGTTCCACACGAACAGGAAGAGAAGTACTGCGGAGCAAGAGTATTCATGAAGCCGGCCTCTCTGGGAACAGGGGTTATTGCCGGTGGAGCGATGCGTGCTGTGCTTGAAGCAGCCGGAGTGAAGAACGTTCTGGGTAAATCTAAAGGTTCATCCAACCCACACAACGTGGTAAAGGCAACGTTCCTTTGTTTGAGCGAAATGAGAGATGCCATTGCGGTATCCAACCAAAGAGGTGTTAAACTTGACGTGGTATTCAACGGATAAACCGTCTAAGGAGATAAGCAACATGGCTACAATCAAAGTAAAACAGGTAAAAAGCGCAATCAACCGTCCAGCAAGACAGAAGAAGACGCTTCAGGCACTAGGCCTTAAGAAATTGAATCAAGTGGTAGAACACGAAGCTAACCCGGCAATCCTGGGAATGGTAGCTAAGGTGAGCCACATGGTAGAAGTAATTAAGTAATTGATAAGGATTTAGAACGATGGGTCTAAGTAATTTAACACCAGCAGCAGGTTCTACAAAAAGTAGAAAGCGTATCGGACGCGGTGAAGGAAGCGGAAAGGGCGGAACGTCCACACGTGGTCACAAGGGTGCAAAGTCACGCTCTGGTTACAAGAAGAAAATCGGTTTCGAAGGTGGTCAGATGCCACTTCAGAGACGTGTTCCTAAGTTCGGATTCAAGAATCCTTTCCGAGTGGAATATCACGGAATCAACTTGGATGCACTCCAGAAGTTGGCCGATGAGAAGAAAGTTTCAACCATTACCCCAGAGATTCTGATCGAGAACGGACTTGCCAGCAAGAAGGATCTTGTGAAAGTGTTGGGACGAGGTGAGCTGAAGGCCAAATTGGAAGTGTCAGCACACGGATTCTCTAAAACAGCAGTAAGTGCAATCGAGGCAGCTGGAGGAACAGTTGTTACCCTATAAGAGTAGATGAAGAATTTTTTAAATACACTTCAGAACATCTGGAAGATTGAAGATCTAAGGACGAGGATACTCAATACCTTAGGTTTCATTCTTATCTACAGAATAGGTTCGTTCGTGGTTCTGCCAGGGTTGGATCCAGCAAAGCTGGGTGCACTGCAGGCACAGACCTCAGATGGTATCCTAGGCTTGTTGAACATGTTTTCTGGAGGTGCTTTCTCCAACGCATCCATCTTCGCACTGGGCATCATGCCTTACATTTCTGCATCCATCGTGTTGCAGTTGGCAGGGATGGCCGTTCCAGCGTTGCAGAAATTGCAGAAAGAAGGAGAGAGCGGAAGAAAGAAGATTGCGCAGTACACACGTTATCTGACAATTCTTATCACCGCAGGACAGGCACCTGGCTATATCGCCAACCTGCAATCTCAATTGCCAACAGATGCGTTCTTGACCACACCGAGCCTTTTCTGGTTCACAGCGTGGTTGATCCTGATAACAGGAACTGTGTTCGTAATGTGGCTTGGAGAGCGTATTACAGATAAAGGCATCGGAAACGGTATATCGTTACTGATCATGGTAGGTATCATTGCCGCATTGCCATTCTCATTCATGGCAGAGTTCTTCTCTAAGTTGGAGCAGAGTGGTGGTGGTCTGGTCATATTCCTGATTGAAATGGTACTGTTACTGTTGGTTATCGTATTCTCTATCCTGTTGGTACAGGGTACAAGGAGAATTCCGGTACAAGTAGCAAGAGCTGCCATCTCCGGAAGACAGGCGTTGCCACAGGGAGGAACCAGACAGTACATCCCGTTGAAAGTGAATGCGGCTGGAGTTATGCCGATCATTTTTGCACAGGCTATCATGTTTGTTCCTATTACACTGGGTGGTTTCGCTGGCGAGAGTGCATCATGGTTTGTCACTGCGTTCTCAGACTTCACAGGACCTACCTACAATATCACGTTCTTCCTACTCATCATCATCTTCACGTATTTCTATACGGCCATTACCATCAACCCGAATCAGATGGCTGAGGATATGAAGAGAAATGGCGGTTTCATTCCAGGTGTTAAACCAGGAAGGAAAACGGCTGAATACATTGACAATATCATGTCGAGAATAACGCTACCTGGATCCATTTTCCTCGGTATCGTTGCCATCCTTCCATCCATAGCAATGATCTTTGGAGTGAACGCACAGTTTGCCCAGTTCTATGGAGGAACATCCCTTCTTATCATGGTAGGGGTGGTACTTGATACACTACAACAGATCGAAAGCCACTTATTGATGCGTCATTACGATGGCTTGATGAAGTCTGGAAGGATAAAAGGTCGTTCATCAATGAGTATGTCAGCATAATCCAGAAATGGCAAAGCAGGCATCAATAGGACAAGATGGAACGGTAGTGGAGGCGCTATCCAATGCGATGTTCCGCGTAGAGTTGGAAAATGGCCATGTGATAACGGCACATATTTCAGGTAAGATGAGGATGCACTACATCAAGATCCTACCTGGAGACAAAGTGAAAGTAGAAATGAGTCCTTACGATCTTACAAAAGGACGTATTACATACCGATATAAATAATTGCAAGATGAAAGTCAGGGCATCAGTAAAAAAGAGAAGTGAAGATTGCAAGATCGTCAAAAGAAAAGGACGTGTTTATGTGATCAACAAGAAGAATCCACGGTTTAAGCAAAGACAAGGTTAATAGCCGTCTTACGAATCAGTATACAAAAACAGCATGGCAAGAATTGCAGGAATAGATCTTCCAAGGAATAAGAGAGGTGAGATAGGACTTACCTACATCTATGGAATAGGTAGAGTAACAGCTCAGAACATCTTGGACGGAGCGGGCATAAGCCGCGACAAGAAGGTTGAAGAATGGAATGACGAAGAACAATCGGCAATACGTGAAGCAATCGGTCTGATCAAAACTGAAGGTGAACTCCGTTCGCTTACGCAGATGAACATCAAACGATTGATGGATATCGGTTGCTACCGTGGAATCCGTCATCGCTCTGGACTTCCATTGCGTGGACAGCGTACGAAGAATAACTCGAGAACCAGAAAGGGAAAGAGAAAAACAGTTGCCAACAAGAAGAAGGTAACCAAGTAATAATAGACTTCGATAATTCGAGGAAATGGCAAAGACATCAAAAACAACAAGAAAAAGAACCGTTAAGGTCGATGCAGTTGGAGAAGCGCATATCAATGCAACTTTCAACAACATCATTATTTCACTTACCAACATGAAGGGAGAGGTCATCTCTTGGTCTTCTGCCGGTAAGCAAGGCTTTAGAGGTTCTAAGAAGAATACCCCTTATGCTGCTCAAACAGCAGCTGCAGATTGTGCAAAGGTTGCATACGATGCAGGTTTGAGAAAAGTAAAGGTGTTTGTGAAAGGACCTGGAGGCGGTCGTGAATCAGCTATCAGAAATCTCCATGCAAATGGAATTGAAGTGACTGAGATCGTTGATGTGACTCCAATGCCACACAATGGATGTCGTCCACCTAAGAAAAGAAGAGTTTAATACACGCATTATTTAAGCGAAAATGGCCAGATATACAGGACCAAAATCAAAGATTGCACGTAAGTTCGGAGAAGCTATCTACGGACCAGACAAGTACTTGGAGAAGAAGAACTATCCTCCAGGAGCTCATGGTAACAACCGAAGAAGAAAGAAACTTTCTGACTACGGTGTGCAGTTGATGGAGAAACAAAAAGCGAAGTACACGTACGGAATGCTTGAGCGTCAGTTCGAGAATCTGTTCAAGAAAGCATCAAGCAAGTCCGGTATCACCGGTGAGTTGCTCCTTCAATTCTGCGAGGCAAGATTGGATAATGTGGTGTACCGATTGGGAGTGGCCAATTCGCGTGCTGCTGCACGTCAGTTGGTATCGCACCGTCATATCACAGTGAATGGCGAAGTATGCAATATCCCATCACGATCAATCAAGCCAGGAGATAAGGTTGCTGTACGCGAGAAATCCAAGTCTTTGGAGGTCGTAAGTGAATCGTTGGCCGCAAACTCGTGCGATAGCGCGTGGTTGAGCTGGAATCCATCTAGCATGGAAGGAGAGTTCATGCATTACCCAACGCGTGATGAAATTCCAGAAAACATCAATGAGCAA
>JBFHEW010000035.1:0-11158 GCA_041583955.1 Bacteroidia bacterium
ACTTTACCTGGAAACATCCAAAGCAGGTATCATCGATACGGACATGTCTTGGAAAGAATTCAGTGCCATGTCGGTAGAGGAGTGGAAGATGATGCTGATAGAAAACCAACAGTCGGTGATCAGTGCCATGGAGCACGGATTCATTGCACCGGATGCCGTGGCCGTGGCCACCAAGTAAGCCGAAAGCCCACAACAGACCATTGCTCACCACACAACCATTACGAACCTTTAAACAAGCAACGTCATGAATACCAATTTGAAACAGAATCTCATCCTATTACTTGGTGCCATTACCGTTATCACCTTCGGGTATGTGCTTACGGTGACCAACGTGGTAACGCTCTATTAAGAAGAGCCAGGCACTGCCAGCACGGGTAGGCCCATTGGCACACACCGCCATCCAATACAGACCGCAGCCTTAGAGGAGGTTGCGGTCTTTCAATGCTTTTTCGAGGGCGGCATTGCGCCTGTTGCCTTTTACGGCCATGCGGATGAACACTACCGGAATGAGCAGCGGCAGCAGCGACCCGAAACGCCTTTCCGGACCGATACCCCACGAAACAAGCCCGAATACCAGCACCCCGGCCAGAAATCCGATGGCCAAGGCGTGCAACAGCTTGGAACGTTTCAGTTTCTTCTTCTCCAAGAGCAATTGCTCGTCTGACAGTTCGGAAAGGTTCTTTTCTTCCATGATGGTTCTGCTTGCGTAGGATGCAATGCACCGCGCTCTAACCTACGCGCTGAAGCATGGCCTCCAGTTTGCTTTTTCGGTCAATACGGTCGAAAGATAAGGTTCCGGAAAGTGTATCGGCCACAGACAATAGGTGCAAGGCGGTTGTAAGGTGGGTGCGCGCTTCGTTTCCGGTGGTGGTAAGGGCTATTTCCTTCATGTACTCCGAGAGGGTTTCTGCTTGCGCTGCCGTAAGGTTGCGCTCGGTAAGGTAGGCCTCCAATGCCGCTTGTGAGAGCAATGGCAATCGGCTGTACTCGATACCGAACTCATGTTGCAACCGCTGGTTGGCCACCGCCATGCCCTGCGCCACCGAACCGCTAGCCTTCAGTCCCAGGAAACCGGCCAGCACCTTGGCCATAGCCTTGGCTGCTTGATCTATCTGGTCTTTGAGCAGGTCTCTGTGTTCCAATGGGGGTGGGGGATATTAACGGTTTGGCCATGCGCAGCGTCCCGAAGGGCATTGCGTGTAGGTTTTGATGCCAGTAGTGTTCTCTACTTTTAATCCCATATCTGTGGGCGACTGATTTTCATTGCTCTCAAATAGGAAAGGAACTGTCCCGCGTGAACAGATTCATGATACCCGATCCGTAATAAATACTTTCCGAGGATTTTTTTGTCTCCATTTCCGGGGTGAATGATTTCCGTTTCGTTCAGTTGCCTGTCCGAAAATTGCCGTACACTTTCTATGAATGTTTTTCTATACGGTTTGGCAAATTCAAGTTCATCAGTAACGCTAATGAATGGTCGGTTTTTCCAGGGTGTTTGATAATTCGCCATGCTCCCATTATTGATGATGATATTCCAGCCATGGTCGGCTTCCAAAACGTGTCTTACCATTTCTATGGCAGTCATTGCATTTTCGTCAGGTTTCCAGTTATGATAACTCTCAGGAAGTCCTTCCCACAGTTTTATACTTCTTCTCCTGATCTCAGTAAAGTTTAAAATTATGAGTTCAGATTGAGTCATATTCGTTGTTTTTGAGAATGTCGTTTTACACTACCGCCAACGGGTACCGCTAAAGATAATGCGTTAGAACCTGCCGTCCTTTCGCCATGCACTGACAGCGCAGAACGAAACTGAGACCGACTGACGTACTGTCGCAAGCATTAGATTTAGCGGGTGTTGGCGTGTCGTTGTTTCCTTTTATTGTTTTATCACTTTCAAGGTGCTTCTTTTTCCGTCAGAACTGAGTAAATGAATAAAGTAAAGTCCATTAGTTTCAGGTAGTTCGATGTCCGTGTATTGAATGCCATTTACTGGTTCAGAGTGTATCAATAAACCAAGTCGAGTCATAACTTGAAGTGTGAGATCGGTGGTGGTTTTGCCGAAGTCTAAACGAACTCGTCCTGTAGTCGGATTGGGATAGACCGATATAATTGAAGCTTCAGGGATGTCAGAAACAGTAACCAAACTACAACCTTGTGTAGAATCATGTCCAGTTGAAAATACTACGTCTTCTCCCTCAAAATAACAGATCAGATATCTACTGGTAAAGTCAAATGCGTAAGTGCTTATTGGGTCAAATAATCCCACGTTGCTCCCCACGCCCTGAATGATAAAAGGTTCTTCATTCCAAGGTAGATTTGCAGCACTGAATATCCATCTTTTTCTATAGCCGTTATTGATCTGAACGGAATCGACTGAAGTTACCGTTACAGTATCATAATACAGCGCCTCATTGTTGGGCAGACAACCTTTTAGAGTGTCTCCTACAACCATATTGTAGTCGAAAAGGAGCGAGTCGACCGAAGAGTTTTCAAATACGAAATAGGTTTTGTTCAGAACCGAGTCTTCAAAGAGTGCACCCATATACCCTGATATTGGAGCGTCCGCCCAAAGACCTGTTAAGTCGACACAACTTACTGTGTCGGTCTGTACAAAAGAACGATACAGCTTTTTATGGAGCCGCGAATTGATGGTCGTATCGCCATCGAAATAATATTGAAAAGAATAATCGATACTACATGGGAATTGAAACGGATTAAAATACTCGTAGTCCACTCTCCATACGGCTGAATCTTCGAATCGATGATATACATCAGGGACAGACTGTCCGAAAACAGCGCTAGTTAAGACAATGAGTAACAGAGTATGATAAAATTGTTTTGTCATGATGCGTTTTCAAGTTGCTTAACAATGCACGCCAACTTATCGCTAAACGTAACTAGTTACATATAGCCTTATTCCTTTCAATTAATCCCGGTCCACGCTGCATTGCCGTTCTGTGCACCTTGCCAAAGTAAGCAACAACAACGTAATAAAGCAATAGGGTGCCAATAAAAAAACACCCTACCTGCCACGGGGGCAGGCGGGGTGCAGGAGCGGGTAGGACCGGGCAGCGCCTAGTCTTTACTGATGCTTACCGTGGCGCTTGGCAGGCCTACCTGTGCATCGTTAAGGAGGAAATGAGCTATGAGGTTAGAGGAGAGCTTTTAGAGCTGATTGGCTGATTAGCGGATTAGCTTGTTAGCCAATTACAGAACGAAAAGCGCACTGCGTCTGGCGGCTCAGTACAGAACCGCAGACACAGCCACGTTTTTCCTTCTTCCCCCTCTACAGAAACCGAAGGAGTGCTTGGCGCGCGTTGTTCTGGTACTGAGGGTTGCTGAGTTCGGGGTAATGGGATGTTTGGTCGACAATGGTTCCGGTAACGTTGCGTTTGCTGGCGTAGAATCCTCCTGTCTTATACATAGGGTGGTGGAGTGCATCTACAAAGCGCTTGGCGCCTGTTTCGAGCGGGTGGAACATGCCCATGGCGGGCATGATCTTCATGGCGATGTTCTCGAAGAAGAATTTCATGAAAGGAGGGAGGTCGCTCATGACATCGGTACCTGCCGTGCCGCCCGGGCTCATGGTCACCAGCCGCACGTTGGGGTAGTTGCGCGCCAAAGACGACATCCACATGGTTCCGACCAGTTTCACGTAGCCATAGGCCGCCATGGGGTCGTACTTCTTCCAGAACGAGGCATCTATGATGCTGGTGAACTCATCTACCGAAAAGCTTTTGAGTTTCGGCTTGGCCATTCCCATCATGGCCACACCGCGGGCCGCTTCGGTGCCTGCGTAAACGGCTGCCTTGGTGAGCAGTCCTTTCTCCAGGAGTTGTTCCAACAGCACCACATGCCCAAGCACGTTGGTGGCCATCATCTGATGAACGCCATGCTTTGTCAGTCTGCTTGGGTCCTTACCGCCCATGCCGCCTGCATTCATTACCAACCCTTCGATGGGTGCGGTCAGTTCGGCAACGGCCTTTTTCACCGAATCGGGGTCGGAAACATCCATGATGACTATCTCGAAGATGTTTCTCCCGGTGGCTGCTTCGAGGTCTTTTTTGGCCGCTTCTGCCCGTTGCGGGTTTCTACATGCCAAGTACACCTTCTCTGTTTCTGGGAGGAGCGCAATTTGCCGTGCCGTGTCTTTGCCAATGCCGCCATTGGCACCTGTTACCATTACGCTTTTCATGGTTGTTGTTTTTTGGTTTTTGTGAGTTGCCGCATTCAGAACCGGTACTTACATCAGTGCTTCGCAGATCATCAGATCCACTTCTTGCGTGTACGCCTTCTTCCGTAGTTCATCCAATGCCGTGAATTCGGGGCTTGCGATCATGTCCTTGATGTGTTGAGGAGAGGGGAATTCGAATACGGCAGTGGCTTTTATTCCGCCTTTTCCCATTACCTGTTCGATGGTTTTAAAACGCTGCATGTTGCTGCCGCCATGCTGCTTGAAGATCACAACTATCTGAGATAGATACGATTGGAAACTTGCCATGTCGTTCATGTTCGGAACGGCATTGACGATCAGGAATGTCTTGTTTTCTGAGTTCATCTGTCTACTTTTTATTGTTCGTGTTTACGTTGATCCAGTCATACACCGGGTCTGAACCCAGAATGGCCGGCAGCATGATCAATCCGCCAAGCGCTCCCCACCAGCTGGAGAAATAGATGCCCGCTGAGATGATGCCGAGTCCGACAATGGTTCTGATGATTCTGTCTGTGGTGCCTACGTTCTTGTTCATGGTGGGTGTGTCTGTGGGTTAAATGATCCTGAATAGGCCGAAGCCTGTGCCCACAAAGGTCAGGAAGCAGAAACGGGTAGACCGCTCAGTTCGGGTCAGAAACTATGCAATTCGGGTCAGGCGGTATTCCGATGGCGATACGCCCATGACCGACCGGAAGCTGCGGTTGAAGGTGGAGATGGTCTCAAACCCTACATCGTAGGCGGTATCTGAGATGCGGGCATCTTCCGCATTGAGCAGCGCCACCGCTTTTTCCACCTTCTTGCGGGTGATGTATCTCTTGGGGCTTTCGCCATACACCTCCTTGAATTTCCGTTTGAACGAAGAGGTGCTCATGTGGCACAGCTGCGCCAGCTGGTCGATGGAGAGGCTGGAGTAGAGGTTCGATTGAACCACGGTCCGGAACTCCACATGGTTGGGGCGGAACATGGCCGCCAGGAAATCGATGGAAGACGGTGCGTTGGAACTCTTGGCCAACAGCAGCACGAATTCCTTGAGTTTATTGCGCAGCATGGCCTCATCGGCCAATTCGGGATTGTCGATAAGAATGGCAATGCTCTGCCGGAAAGCCTCGAGCAGGGCATCTATCTGTACCTGTTTGAGGTTGTAGTTGACGCGGTGCGAAGACAAGGAGAGGTCGGTCTCAAAGAGCTCTTCCATGATGGGCGGATGCAACAGCACGCCTATCACGTCCACGCCATTGCCTACTTGTTGCTGCGCGCGCGACAGCTCGTAGAAATAGTTGAGACACTTGGCCAACAGCCCGGTCTGTGGGTTCACCTCCAGCACCTCATCCTGCGCACGTACGGAGAACTGCCCCTCATTCACAAAAATGAAACAGGCCTCCTTATCGGCATATTCCTTTGCCTCGCGTCTGAAATGTGGTTTGGAAACCCGCCCGAACACGGGCAGCCCTTTGTACATCAGGAATTGCTCTCTCGTTTCCACAGTGGCGAAGATCGGATTTATAATGAGCTGTGAGCTGTGAGGTTAGAGGAGAGAGCTGATTGGATGATTAGCGAATTAGCGAATGAAAAGCGGACTGCGTCTGGCGGCCTTGGAGAAGCCTGCATGCGCAGTCACCCCCTCTCTAGCAAGAGAGGGGGATGGGGGTGAGTTGTTTTCGAGGTTTGAGCTGTGAGGTTAGAGGTTTGAGGTTAGAGCGGATTAGCGAATGAAAAGCGGACTGCGTCTGACGGCCTTGGAGAAGCCTGCATGCGCAGTCACCCCCTCTCTAGCAAGAGAGGGGGATGGGGGGTGAGTTTTTTGTGAGGTTTGAGTGGATTAGCTGATTAGCCAATTAGCAGATTAGCAAATGAAAAGCGGACTGCGTCTGGCGGCTTAGCACAGAACCGCAGACACAGCCACGTTTCTCCTTTTCCCCCTTCCATTAGGCCATTTCAAACAGCTCCTCTGTTGTCTTTCTTATCTTCTTCCAATGCTGACTGGGGTCGGTGGCTGCGCGGTAACCCACCGGGGCAATGACGCTGGCGTTGAGTCCGAGGTCGTCTAGTCCGAGTATGCGGTTGTATTCGGCATTGTCGAAACCCTCCATCGGACAGGCATCTATGCGCAGTGCCGCACAGGCTATGAGCAGATTGTTCAGAGCAATGTACGTTTGCTTCTCAGACCAGCTTTTGCGTTCGGTGGCGGGCATCTCGTTCACCTTGGTCTTGATGAACTCCCCGTACTGCATCAACTGGTCGGGCCTGCTACCCTGTGCCGTGGCTATGCGGTCGATGTAGTCATCCACATCCTTATTGAAATCCGTAGTGTGGTTGCAGAAAACAAACAGGTGCGATGCGTCTGTTATCTGTTGCTGATCCCACGATGCCTTTCTCAGTTCCTGCCTTACCTCGTTGTTCTCAATGATGAGCACTTTGTATGATTGCAGGCCGTATGACGACACCGACAACCGGATGGCCTCCTTCAGCTGGTCGAGGTCTTTGTCGGTTACTTTTCTGTTCGGGTCGAATGCTTTGGTGGCGTAGCGCCATTGGAGATCTTCTATGAGTTTCATGTGTGTTTGTTTTAGTTGATGATGAATAGTTTGAGTTTGAAATCGTCTTGGAAACCGGTTCTCAGGTAGAGCCCTTTGCCCATGTCGGAAGCCTGGAGGGTGGCCCTGATGGCGCCTTTCTGCCGTGCCAGGTGGAGTGCCTGAAGCAACATTTCCTCGGCCAATCCTTTTCTGCGGTGGTCAGGCACCACCCCCATGGAGTGGATGCCCACCGTATTGTCGGTATGCTGATAGAGCGAAACCGTTCCGACAGGAGTACCGGCCACACGCGCAACGAAATAATCGACCTGCTGCATGGTGCGCACCACCGTTCGTGGGGCAATGAGGTAGTTGAAGGCCAGCTGAAACTGCTCGGCCCATGCGTGTGCCAACGAGGCATCTGATACCCGCTGCAGGTGTACCCGTTGCGGCTCCTGCTGCAGTGAGTATGCCAACGACATGGACATGCCCGTGAGTTGGGATTTCAGGCGGAAACCGTGCTGCTCCAGCAGCCGGTGTGTCGGTTCAGATTCCTCCTGCCAAACGGCAACCGAGATCCCCTGCAGGTTCCATTTGTGCTGTAGCTCCTGCAGCAGCCCGTGGTCGGGCCACCCATGGAACCAGAGCTTGTTGGGCCAGTTGGAGTGTGGGTCAAGTGCAATGGCATAGTGGTCGTTGCTGTAAAAGCTTCCGGCCGCCATTGCTCCCAGTTTCCAGAGCGATGTAACGTTGTCTATGTTCAATCGGATGAGTTGCTGGGTGTTCATGACCGTATGAGTATTGCGCCCACGAGCATGGTAACCATGCCAATGGCCTTGTTGATGGAAATGGGTTCTGCGGGCATACCGAACCAGCCGTAATGCCCTGCAATGGCGGCAAACAGCAATTGTCCGGTTAGTCCGAAGGTGACCGTGGTGGAGATACCGATGCGCGGTATCACGTAATAGAAGAGGGTGATGCCGAACACGCTCAGCGCGCCTCCTACGAACCAGTAGTAGAAAGGCACATCGTCCACCTGTTGTAGCGTAGGATAGTGCTTTACGGTAATGGCCACGGCAGCCAGTGTAAGGGCGGCACCCATGCTCAGCGCTACGGCTGTGGCCAGCAGCGGATTACTGAGCAGTACGCCCAACCGCGCATTCATGCTGCCTTGTATGACCACCAGAACGCCTACGGCAAACGATAGGAAGATGAGTAACGAGTGATTCATGGTCTGAAACATTTGATAGGACAAAGTTTCAAAGCCCGATACCTGAACTCATTAAGATATCTTAAGAAATGCGCTAGCGGGTGATCTTGCTTCGGATGGCGCTGAGATGTTCGGGTGTTACGCCCAGATACGAAGCGATCATGTACTGCGGAATCTGCTGCTCCATGTCGCGGTAGCGTTTGATGAAATCGGCATAGCGCTGCTCGGCCGATTGGCTCATGGACCGTGTGGTCCTTTCCTGCAAGGCCACGTACCCTTTCTGGGTCTTCATACGGAAGAAGCGCTCTATCATATGCACCTCATCGAATAATCTGTCAAGGTCGTTGCGATGTATCTGCAAAACCACGCTATCGGTTATGGCCTGAAGCGAGTAGGTGGCGGGCGTTTCTGTGAGGTAGGCGTAGAGGTCGTTGATCCACCAACCGCCCATACCGAAGAACAGGATATGCTCATTGCCCGCATCATCTACTTGGAACAGTTTGAGGCAGCCCTGAGCAACGAAACGCATGTGGTTGGAATATTGGCCTGCCTCTAATAGGAATTCCTTCTTCTTGAGCGCAACAGGGTGGAAGGCCTGGCACACCAGGTCTTGTTCTTCGTGGGTAAGTCTTACTACCTTACCAATGTTCTGAAGTAGCGATCGATGCGCATCCATGGGGCGGATAAAGATAATCGACCTGGAAAAATGGCGCCATGCGGCCTCCGCAGAATGTCATCTTCAAGTTATGGATATCACTTCCGGTTATTTATCGGAACTGCTTTGGCTTCAGTCCGTTATTTGCATTGGTAGCAACCTCCAGTATCCGTTTTTTCCTGGTTTCTTCCCTTTTGGCAGAGACCACCCAATACAACAGTATTTTCTTGGAGGATCTACTCAGGCCATCAAAGAAGGCAAGCGCACCTTCATGCGCAGCCAATGCCGTGTTCAGGTCTTCGGGCACAATGAGGTCTTCCACGCTGTCAAGAATGGTCCACGAACCGTTTGCTTTGGCAACTTCAATGCTCCGGTGGCCCGCTTCGGTCATCCGTCCTTGGTCGATAAGGGATTTGATCTTCTCCTTGTTCACCTTCGACCAATTGCTCTTTGCCTTCCGTTTGGTGAAATACTGTCTGTACGACTCCGCATCAATGGTCTGCTTCACGCTATCGATCCACCCGAAACAAATGGCTTCGTCAACAGACTCGCTCCAACCCAGATTGTACTTCGGAGAATTCTTCCGATAGAAAATGAGCCACACGGCCTCTTTCCGCTGATGGTTTTCTTCGAGCCATTCTCGCCAATGGTTACTGTCTTTCGGGCAGAATTCTTCTATAACGCTCATGTTGCTTTGGTGGCTTTGTCTTCCGCCTTCAAAATTTTGATTATCCTACTGTAAACGATCTGTGCAGCATTCCAAAGCAATAGGTCGGCATCTGTTGTATTGTTAAACTGAACCACTACTGCATCAATGTCTTTGTGGTATTCGGCAAAGCTTTGGTAGCCGGGCACCCAACCCGAATGTTTGTACTCGTAAATGGACGAGTATATCTGCTGTTCTTCGTGAGTGAGCAGGGTCCCGTCATTCAACGCTCGAACAAAAACGCCAACATCCTCCGCGGTAGCCAGCATCCCCATCTCGTCTGTCTTTAAATCAAACGGATGCCCCACATGGTAGCCGCTCATTACATCGTCAATGTTTACTTCGCTTAGATGGCGGAAAGTGTTCTGCAACTCAAGCGGGTCTAGTACTTCTTCTTGGATGAATTGGAAATGTGGGTAGCCAAGTTCTCTGTCCATGATTTCAGCCAGCAACATGTAATTCGTGTTGCAATACTCATAATCTTGGTCGGGTTTAAAATTGGCGGGTTTATCGAGCACCAAGGCCAAGTTCTCTTGGTAGGTTTCCTTTGGGGCAGCCCAGTAATTCTCCGTATCGGTGTAATTCGGAATGCCGCTACGGTGCTGCACCAACATGCGTAACGTAATGGTTGCTGCGTTTTCAATGCGCCCTTCAAGCTCTGGAAGGTATTCGGTCAACGTGCCATCTAAAGACAAGCGCTCAGCACTCACCATTTTGGTAATGGAAACGGCTGTGTAAAGCTTGCTGATGCTGGCAAGTTTGAACAATGCGTTAGGATTGGCAGGTATCTTTTCTTCTCTATTATGCCAACCCGATGCATAGCTTACGGGTGGTTTGCCTGCCTGATCTACATAAACGATAATGCCTTCAAATCCGTGACCAACGGCTTCGTCCAACTGCTCTTGAACAGTCTCTGGAAGCGGTAACATCCATGCTTTTACCAATATCCACGGCACGAAGTATAGGGAGATGAGCGTGCCAACGGCTAATGCTATTCTAAGGATGTGTTTGGATAGTTTACCGCTCATGGTCTCGAAAATTACGTTTTCACTCCTTATTCTTCCTTTCCTGAACCGTAAACCCAAGTGCTGCGCCTATGGCTGTACCCAAAGAAACCCCGATAGCTATGTTGTCCATCACCACTCCAATGGCAGCGCCAATGGCCGTTCCGATGGCAATGCCTGCGCCTACGTACTTTGTTTCTTTCTCTTTCATGCCTTTTGTTGCTTCAGAAACCTTTTCAGGCTTCCAATATCAGGTTTTCAATGAATCGATTGTCCTTTGCCGATTGCACGTGCTTGGAGTTTTTAAGAAGTATTCGCTCCTTCAATGATGGAAAGATTTGAATGGCTCTCTTTATCATTTTCTCACCAGGAAACATGGCATCGTCTTTGGCCGCAATGAGCGTTATAGGTGTTTTGATAAGCTTAGCCTTTTCCGTGTCTATCACAGGGACAGGCGTAAAATCCATCTTAAAATGTTTAAATACGCTTGAAAGGTAGCGGATGGCGAATTCGTCCCTTTCAGTAAATAATTCTTGCAGGAAAGCCTCTACAAACTTGGGTTTGCCTGATCGCATAAACCGCATCATCGGAATAAATATTTTGAACAGCGCTTTTAGCGGATTGCCATTGACAATGTAAGCCGGTGCAGATAGGAACACTTCCCTTATCCTGCTTTCATCGTGCTCCAGTGTTTTCAGGATCACCAACCCACCGAATGAAAAACCGGCCATCGTTACGTCCGTCAGATGGAGTCGGTCCATGACCTCATTCATCCATTTTCCGTACGCTGCGTCCTTCATGCTGGGGCGCGTTTCCGCGCTCTTGTTGGGTTGCGCTATCACATCCACCGCGTAGAC
>JBFHEW010000036.1:0-11112 GCA_041583955.1 Bacteroidia bacterium
CGAACCATCAACCAGTGGAAACTGGGAATAAGGTTTTGTCGTCACTCCCTTTCAAAGAAAAAATCCATCTTAAGGCCGATAATGAGCACGAAACTGCTCAGGACGGCCTTTTTTCTTTCGTCTGTATTTCCCGCTCCGGAATGCAGATTCTGAAGAGGAATGCTGGATTCAAAGCCGTTGAGCTGATCGATCTCAGATTTCCGTTCACAACCGATGACGCGCTTTGGGGTGGGCGCATCTCAGACCTCGTAGAATCCGCTGGTTTTCAAGAGCATGTCGCTGGAACTGAGCTTCGGTTTGCAGTGATCGATACCAAGGCAACTATTGTTCCGTCCTCCATCTTTGCAGCCAACAGAAAAAATGAGCACTTCCGATTTCTTTTCGGGGAATCGGATGGCGTTGCAATTCTTGACCAGCCGCTTTCCAATAGTGATGCAGTAGGCGTTTTCAGTGTACCAACGCAATTCACAGAAGTTGCCTCCAACTCTATGAGGTCGGCCTATCTTGACTGGCTCGACACACTATCTACCAGCACTTCCAAACTCAAAGCCCACCTGATTGTTCGGGAGAAACAATTCGGTCTTGCCGTTTTCAAAGATGGAGCGCTGCTGGTATCAAACTGGTTCGAGTACGGAAAAGCGGAGGATATCCTTTATTATCTGATGGCCACGTTGGAATCGGTGCGAATACTGCATAGCGAAGTGGAAGTGGTTTTGAGCGGGGAAGTTGACAAGGGCGATGAGGTGCACAACGCGATAGGCAGATTCATATCCAAACTATCATTTGCCAAACGCCCGAAGAATCTGACTTACAGCTATTCATTCAAGGATGTTCCTGAACACAGGTACCCCTTCCTATTTTCAGCAGCATGCGCATAATAAGTGGCCAATATAAAGGACGAACCATCCGTCCTCCGAAGAATCTGCCTGTAAGACCGACCACCGACATGGCCAAAGAAGGTCTGTTCAATATTCTGAACAACCTTGTTGATTTTGAGGAACTCGATGTTCTGGACCTCTTCTGTGGCACGGGGAACATCAGTTTTGAATTTGTCAGTAGAGGTGCCCGCTCGGTAACCTGCGTGGATAGTAATTCGCGCTGTGCAGGTTTTGTAAAAGCCACTTTTGACGAACTCAACTACCAGACCGGGACAGTGATCAAGGCCGATGCGCTTCGATTTGTTGAATCATCAAAGGGTTCGTGGAACCTGATTTTTGCCGACCCTCCATACGATTATGATCAATATCCACGGTTTGTGAACGCAATCCTCGATAATGGACTATTGGCCAAAGACGGAATTCTCGTTGTGGAACATCCGGCCGAGGTCGACTTCAGCACGAACGCCTTCTACACCCAGACCAGAAAATACGGAAGGGTGCACTTCAGCTTCTTTGAATTAGAAGCGTAGAAAGAAATCCTTGGTAAGCTCCTTGTATTCTTCTGAGTAATCGTGACGCTTGGCCGACTTCTCTATCATGAAGCTACGGGAGTTTGGAGTTCCACAGTCCATTCTCACAAAGTTGACCAACAGGCGGATTTCGGGATAGCCTGGTTGCGGGAATACGTTCAGAACATCTTTAGCGTAGAACCCTTCTCTCTGGGCTGAGTCGAAGAAAACATCATACTCCGTTTTCGGAAAAACGATCGCAAACCTGCCTTCGGTCTTGAGGAGTTGACGTACGTGACTGAAAAGGTCGGCCGGCTTGAGTGCTACCGTGTGTTTGGCCAAACGGATGGAAACATCCTTTGAGGGTTGTGCATGCGAGAAGAATGGCGGATTGCACACGACAAGATCATACTTCTTTCCTCGCTGCACAAAATCGGCCACATCCTCATTATAGACGCGCATATCAGAAAAAGGCGAACACATTACGTTTCTCGATGCCTGCTCTGCCGCAATCGGGTTTATCTCAATCATATCGACCGAAACTGTGGCCCGTTGTGCCGTCATAAAGGAAATGATACCTGTACCCGTTCCAATATCCAAAACGTTGTCCCCATCGTGCACCGGGGCCCACGCGCCAAGCAACACACCATCGGTCCCTACTTTGAAACCTCCAGCCGAATGATAGACCCTGAACTTTTTGAATTGAAAATATGGCTCAGCCATTGAGATACAGATCAATAAGACCGTCTGGCGCCTCAATAAATATCGACCTAGTTTCCAGATCCACCTCCTTGACTATGGCTTCTACCCAAGGAACAAGGATGGTCTTTCCGCTCTGTTCTATTTCCAGGATCGGATGCTGCGGATTCTCCAGCACCCCGGATACGCGTCCGATAAGACCCCGTTCTTCGTCAAAAACCTCACACCCGATCAGTTCATCGGAGGCGTCTGCTTCAGGTGCTTCAAAGCGTTCGCGCTCAAGCAGGATCTCCTTGCCTATCATGCGCTCTGCGTCCTCAAGTGTATCAATGCTTTCCAGTTTCATCGTCAACTTGTCGTGTGATGCAAAAGAGCATTCTTCCACAAAAAAAGGAACCGGTCCACCCTGCAAAAGGATGAAGACCGGTTCGTCTTTCTCTAAGGCCGGGATTCCGGCCGAATGTGCATTTACCTTAAAGGCTCCTTTAAGTCCGTGAGACCGCGTAATGGTTCCAAGGACCTTAAGATCAACCACGCTTATTCAGCTGGTTTTTCTTCTTCTGATGCTTCTGGAGCGGCTTCGGCCGATACTTCAGCAGCAGCTTCGGCACCTTCTGCAGCTTCTTCTGACGCCTCCACTTCTTCCGCTAACGGAGAATTCTTGGCAGCGATCTTAGCAGCAAGGGCTTCCTTGGCAGCAGCCTCAGCTTTCAATGCTTCGGCCTTCGCTTTTTCTCTTGCCTTCACAATTGAATCTGCTCCTGACTGAATCTTGGAAGACTTCTCTTCCAACCATTTTTCAAACTTGGCATCAGCCTCTTCCTGAGAAAAAGCGCCTTTCTTAACTCCACCTTGTAGGTGTTTTTTGTACAGAACGCCTTTGTAGGAAAGAATTGCCCGACATGTGTCGGTAGGCTGAGCTCCATTCTCCAACCACTTCAACGCGCCATCAACATCAAGTTCGATGGTTGCTGGGTTCGTGTTCGGATTATAAACTCCCAACTTTTCAATGTTCTTCCCATCTCGTGGGGCTCGCGAATCGGCTACTACAATGTGGAAAAATGCGTAGCTTTTTCTTCCGTGTCTCTGCAATCTAATTTTAGTTGGCATTTAGACTTGTTTATTTGTTACAAATTATGGGGGCGCAAAAATGCGATAATAGTTACGAATAAACAAGTACCTATTCCAATTGATTTCAACATACCCGTAAATGAGTTCAAAAACGCCCGTTTCAGCCTACTGTTAACCACAAAGGAACACGCCAACCATCGCCTTTCAACGTTCAATTCAGATCGGATTCGCCACTGCATCATGCGCTAAACGGCTGCACACATTTTTTTATGGAAGGTCACACCGAACCCAACATTGTCAACTATCTTCACGCAATGAAACACCTCCTCTTCCTTATCCCGCTCGCCTTGTTGCATGTGCAGTCAATAGCACAACCCTTCATTGATTTTCCGACTGACGGAGCCATCTGGGTGAATACGGAATACACCTACACATTCAACCCTCCCAATCCGATTCCAGCCTCAGACCTTACAGATGTAGACTACTACTGCACACTGGGAATGGACACCACGATACAGTCGAACCTTTACACGCAGGTTTATCGCTGTGGCGACACCTACAAAGGAGCATTGCGACAGGACAATGGCGTGGTCTATTTTGTGCCTCGCGATTCGGTGGATGAATATCTCCTCTACGATTTCGGTGCTCAGGAAAACCAGACCTTGCAAAACGTATTCATCGGAAATCATTTTGACGATTCGTTCATGCTGCAAGACTTTACCGTAAATCAGACCGGTACGGAATTCATTGGCGGAATGACACGCAGAGTGGTTTATGCCGACCAATACCGATGGATTGAAGGTATCGGTTGCGTGACCGGGCTATTCATGGAGCCTTGGGCCAACGTATCGTTGTATGAGAACAGGCTGGAATGCATGAGCGTGAATGGAACCACGCTGTTCCCGACAGATGGCAGTGGCGATTGTTCGCTAACAGTTGCTGTAGCTACCGCGAAGAACATCTCAGCTCAGATATATCCGAATCCGAACGCTGGCATAGCCACGTTGCAATTCGGAACTGTTCAAACGGATGTTCTCGTCAGCATTTTCAACAGCATAGGACAGATGGTGGCTAGCTTTACCACTGCCGATACCGACAGAGTGGAGCTTGCGTTTGAAGGTCCGAGCGGTATTTACAACGTTGAGATCAGAGTTGGCAATGAACTCCGTACAAACCTTAAGCTGATAAAGATCTAAGCGGAAACGAACGATTCAAAATCGTCATTGTAGTAGATCATCACCTCTTCTCCCTTGGCAATATCGCGCGTGGCCGAAAACGTCTGCGTGAGGTTTTCCTTATCCTGTTGCACGACCTTGGCATTGAAATTCCTGTCGTGATTGAAAAAACTGCCGACATCACTCAGACACAATGCGTAATATTCCTCATCCCATGGAAATTCGAGCGTGGCAATGCACTCAGGTAGCTCTTCGTTATGATGAAGAAGCGCTACATGACTCACTGCAATAACCTGCCCCTGCTTGATGTTCTGCTTGGCAAACACCCCTTTACCATGAATTGGACTTACCTTTATCTCCACAAGATCATTCATACCCCATTCGTCTTTGAGCGGCAAGGATAATGAAATCAATTCTTAACAGAGCGATCCACGGAATCCTGAGACTGGCGCATCGGTCTGCACGGATTTCCGATACCGACCGTGCAGCTCATCTTCAACGAGCCGTAGAGGTGCAGAAGGAAATAAACACGTGGGTTGGAAACGCTCACTACGAGAAGGTGAGTCTCGGTCAGAACTGCAATTCCTCCTGGTACCTCAAGGCCACCGGAAACAAACGTGCCTCCTACCCTTTCGATTGGATGTTCACCACGCCAGAAATCATTGAAGACATGATTTCGGACAATTTTGAAGCACTGCTTGACCGCGACCAACTCATTCCGCACGGCACGGATGCCGGTCACCAGCGTTACCACGAATGGCTTTTCGGCCATAGAAACCCGGCAACATCTGCGCAAGACCATGCCTTCTTTCAGCGTTGTGTCAGTAGATGGAACGACCTGATGCTCTCCCAGAGACCTGTTCTTTTCGTAACCGTTGTTCTGAACGAATTTGAAAAACGCCAACGCTGGAGAGAAGGCTTTACAAAACAGTTCCTGATGCCCAAGAACCAAGGACCAAAAGATTTTGAGCCGATGATGAACAGGATACGGTCTGCCAATCCGAATAGCAGATTCCTCTTCATAGAACAGTACACCGAACAGCCATTTGAATTGTCTGTTACAACCAAGAACGAACAGTTTCTTTGGCTCAAGTTCTGCTCCATTGACAAGAATACAGGCGTTCAATATCTACACGAATTGGATGATGAGCTTATGAGGCTGATCATAGCCGGACTCGATCGATCTCCAATGAAAACAGAATCCACCTGATGGATAGTATGACTCAGGCCGCCTTAGGTGGAGCCATTGGACAGGCCGTTCTCGGAAAACGTATCGGAGCAAAAGCAATATTGGCAGGCGCCCTTGTGGCCACTATCCCTGATCTGGATGTCTTTCTCCGTTTGCTTTACAGTTCCTATGACATGCTACGCATACACCGTGGCCTCAGTCATTCGCTCGTTTTCGGAGTTGTTTTCGGATTGATGCTTGGGTTCATCATAAAGCCATTCAAGCCATTCAGATCCGTTTCCATACTGAGGTTGTGGTGGTTCAGCAGCCTATGTCTGATTACACACGCCCTGCTGGATTACTGCACTTCTTACGGGACACAACTCTTCTTGCCTTTTTCAGATGTCCGTTTAGGTCTGGATACTGTGAATGTGGTAGATCCTGTTTACACCGTTCTACTCCTACTTGGCACTTTTGGTGGGTTTTTCATCCCGAGATTGAAACCGGAAATGTTCCGATGGAATACCATCGGACTGATAGCAAGTAGCTGTTATCTGGCCTTGACCTTCACCATTAAAATGAACATCCACCAACGATTGAAGTCTGAACTTGCTGCAGAACGTATTGAAGGAAATAGCTTTCTCACCATGCCTGTAGGCGTAGCTGCCATCAACTGGTACGGATTGACCACCACTGATGCTGGCATCTACATGAAGAAATACTCATTACTAGCTGATTCTGATGCACCGTTCAAATTCTTTCCGCGCAACGACTCACTGTTGAACCTACTTGATCCTGAGGTGGCAGCAACGATGCGTTGGTTCGCTAAAGGCTTCTACACGGCAGAATCGTTTGGAGACACCATTCGCATCTATAACCTACAGGTTGACATGCGCGGAATGCTACTCGACCGAGATCCACCTGCACCTACTCACGGCTTCTTCGAATTCAAACCTTCGGTTGAGGGAGGCTACGAGTACGGGTATGGGAATTTGAACTGAAGCGAAATGAAGGTGATTGAGTCACATACTGTTTCCAACCTTCCCGAAAGCGTCCGTATTTCCGATTACGTTGCTGGGATCTTCACTACAATCCCGTCCAGAAAGGGAATGAAAAAGGCCATTGACCGTGGACGGGTTCTATTGAACGGAAAAAGAGCTCGGACAGCCGACCAGCTGGTAGGTGGAGAACGTATTGAATTGCTCGAGAACCATCTTCAGAACCGACCGGAGATTCCGCTGTCGCTCCGCGTCATTTACGAAGACGACCAATTGGCAGTGATCGACAAGCCGGCTGGTGTTGAAGTGAGCGGAAATAAACGGTGGACCATTACCAATGCGCTATCCACCAACCTGCAGGCAAGCTCCGAACCAGATGCCTTGCGATTCGCACATCCTGTGCATCGGCTCGACTTTCCGACAAGCGGTGTACTGCTTGTAGGGAAAACTGCTTCATGCGTCATGGCCCTCAATCGTCTATTTGAGGAACGGAAGGTTGAAAAGGTATATCACGCTGTGGTCATCAAGGAAATAATAGCCGAAGGTGACATACATTTTCCTGTTGATGGCAAATCCTCGCACACCCATTTCCAACTTTTGCAAAGCGTTCACTCCGAACGCTTCGGTAGTTTGAATCTGTTGCAACTGCATCCGTATACCGGAAGAAGACATCAACTGAGAAAACAGCTCTCGGAATTGGGAAATCCCATCTTAGGCGATAAGGATTACGGCATCGAAGGCCTGATCCTGAACGGGAAAGGACTCTATCTGCATGCGTCTTCGCTGCGCTTCATCCATCCGTTCACCAAAGCCGAGATATTCGTGGAAAGCACACTGCCAAAAAAGTTCAGGAAACTGTTTCCGTAAGGCCGCCCGGCACGCTTACCTTTGCCACTGTGGAAAACGGACAACAGACACGCATAAACAAATTCCTGAGCGAAGCCGGTTACTGCTCGCGCAGGGCAGCAGACAAACTCATTGAAGAAGGCCGCGTGACCATTAACGGTCTAAAGCCCGAAATGGGAACCAAAATCTCAGCTGGTGACGAAGTGCGGGTGGATGGGAAACTCATATCCGAACCAACGGAAAAGCCTGTTTACATTGCGTTCAACAAACCCGAAGGTATCGTTTGCACCACCGATGTGGGTGTGGAACCGGACAACATCATCGATTTCATCAATTACCCCACCCGTATTTTCCCAATAGGACGACTGGATAAAATGAGTGAGGGCCTCATTTTCCTCACCAATGATGGCGACATTGTGAATAAGATACTGCGTGCCCGCAACAACCACGAGAAGGAATACCTGGTAAATGTGAACAAACCCATTACCAAGGAATTCATTCAGCAGATGAGCGAAGGAGTACCCATCTTGGATACCGTGACAAAAGAATGCGTGGTGGAACAGATCACCAAATTCCGCTTCCGGATTGTCCTGACGCAGGGATTGAACAGGCAGATCCGAAGGATGTGTGAGTTTCTCGGTTACCGGGTGGTGAACCTCAAGCGAACACGCATCATGAACGTGAAACTTGATGTTCCTGTGGGCGAATGGCGCGACCTGACAGCAGAAGAACTGGCAGAGATAAACAGAATGGTAGCAGATTCAGCCAAGACAGTTGATTAAGAGAATATCCATAATCGGTAGCGGATTTGCAGGTTTGGCATCGGCCGCCTGCTGTGCACAGAACGGTCATGATGTAACCGTTTACGAAAAGAATCATAGCATTGGAGGACGAGCGCGTCAGTTCAGTTCCGAAGGATTCACATTCGACATGGGCCCGAGCTGGTATTGGATGCCAGAGGTATTTGAGAATTTCTATCAACGATTCGGCCACACGGCATCCGATTTCTATCAATTGGACCGGCTTGACCCATCGTACCGCGTATATTTCGGTAAAGACGATTTTGTGGACATTCCATCCGATCTGGAAGGCATCTACCAACTCGTTGAGTCCATTGAGAAAGGCGCTGCGGACAAACTCAAGAAATTCCTGAAGGAAGCCCAATACAAGTATGAGGTGGGAATGGGCGAATTCGTATTCAAACCAGGTCTATCGGTTACCGAGTTCATGGACCCTCGGTTGTTACTGAGCGCCTTTCGCCTTAATATGTTCCAATCCATCAGCAAGCATATCAGACAGCACTTCAGGAACCCTAAACTGATTCAGATCCTCGAATTCCCAGTGCTTTTCCTCGGTGCCAAACCGAGTGAAACACCCGCCATGTATTCGTTGATGAACTATGCGGATTGGAGCCTCGGAACCTGGTATCCGCAAGGCGGCATGTTCAAGATCATTGAGGCGATGCAAACCATATGTAAAGAACAGGGCGTGAAGATCGAGACCAACGCCAAGGTGAAACAGATCCTCACAAAAAAGGACCGGGTGCGCGGCATCCGTATTCAAGACAAGGAAATTCCGACCGACATACTCATTGGATCGGCCGACTACCATCATGTGGAGCAGGAACTTCTACCGAAGGAATTCCGCACCTACTCGGAGGCCTACTGGGATAGCCGGCAGCTTTCGCCATCCACTCTCATTTTTTACGTAGGAGTAAAGAAACGAGTGGCCAACCTTTTGCACCACACGCTTTTTTTCGATGCCGATTTTGACAAGCACCTAGGAGAGATCTACGACACAAAGCAATGGCCTAGCAATCCATTGTTCTATGTATGCACGCCTTCTAAAACAGACGGCTCCGTTGCTCCAGAAGGATACGAGAACCTGTTCATTCTGATACCTGTGGCGGTTGACCTGAAGGATGAAGATACCGTTCGCGAAAACTACTTCGACCTTGTAATGGAGCGAATGGAACACATTACTGGCGAAAGCATCAAGGAGCACGTGCTCTACAAACGCAGTTATGCGCACCGCGATTTCATCACAGATTACAACGGCTACAAAGGCAATGCATTCGGACTTGCGAACACACTACAACAAACAGCTATATTGAAGCCCCGCATGCGTAGTGAACGCCTGAAAAACCTTTTCTTTGCAGGACAATTGACCACTCCGGGTCCGGGTGTACCACCTTCATTGATATCAGGTCAAGTGGTGGCAACTCAGATTGAGAAGGAACTAGGTCGTAAGGTGTAAGTAGAATTGGGTAAACCAGAGAATCAGAAAGTATTGTTTGACCGCGTTTCGAACCGATGCAGTCGCACGGTTACGAATGCTTACAGCACTTCGTTTTCGTTGGCCATCCGATTCCTGCACAAGGATTTCGAAGATCCTATTCATGGCATATATGGATTTGTGCGCTTTGCAGATGAGATCGTGGACAGTTTCCACGAATTCCCTAAGGAGCAGCTTCTAGAACGATTCAAGCAGGAAACGTATTTGGCCATTGACGAGAAGATCTCGCTCAACCCCATTCTCAACAGCTTCCAATCAGTAGTGAATGAGTTCGGCATAGAGCGCGAATTGATTGATAGGTTTCTGGCCAGTATGGAAATGGACCTACGGAAAGCCGAGTACACGCAGGAGAAATACGAGGAGTATATTCTGGGATCGGCCGAAGTGGTAGGCCTCATGTGCCTGAAGGTTTTCACCGAAGGCGATCAGAAAGCATATGATGCATTGACTCCGGCTGCTATGAAATTAGGCTCTGCTTTCCAGAAGATCAACTTTCTGCGCGACCTGAAGGAAGACTACAATAAACTGGGGCGGTCTTATTTCCCTGGTATTGACGTATCGCATTTGGATGACGCTACCAAGCGTGCCATAGAAGCAGACATCAAGGCAGATTTCGAGGCTGGTTACGAAGGAATTGTCAAGCTACCCAAGAAAGCACGTTTCGGTGTGTATCTGGCCTATGTGTATTACAATGCTCTTTTCACAAAGATCTCCAAAATGCCATCGTCACGCATTCTGGAAGAACGCATCAGCATTTCAAATCCAAGAAAGGCATCGTTGTTGTTCGGCTCTTACGTCCGACACAGTTTCAACATGATATGATATCAAGAGCGCTGCTCAGCATTCTCATGGTCTGGTCAACCTCGGTAGTTGCCCAGGATCAATTACTCACCACCATCCGCCAAAATATTGGCGAGGTGTTCAAGACCGATTCGGTGTGCAGGCGAATGCATGCGGAATTTGAGAAAATAGACGTTTCCAAGAACAACCTACTGCTTGGTTACAAAGGAGCCATTGAACTTGGAATGGGCCGCCACGACCCTAATGTGTTCAAGAAAATGAGCTGGTTCAATGACGGCAAGGAACACCTTGAAAAATCAATTGCACACGACCCTCAGAATCTCGAGCTCCGGTTTCTCCGGTTGACCATTCAAGCAAACATGCCTGCGTTTCTCGGTTACGGAGAAAGCAAGCAAACAGACAAGGTTTTCGTTCTTCAGAATCTGGAAAAAGCACACAGCGAGGATTTCAAAAAGCGCGTTCGGAACTTTATCAAGCAAGCGGAGCAGGACGGGAAACTGTAATTGAAATCCATCCATCATCGGTAGATTTGAATGGGTGAGATGTATTTTTGAACATCGAACCATCGATCAACTCACTGAATTTCATATCTCTTTTTCGATTTTTGCGTTACGAATTCCACCCAACAAATTGCAAGTAGTCACAAACATACTCTGGATAATTGCTGCCTTC
>JBFHEW010000037.1:0-10992 GCA_041583955.1 Bacteroidia bacterium
ATGCGCAATGCAACGTACATGGGATGTTTCCTTCGCCCCTGCCCCAACCATTCAGATAAGTTTGGACACCAACCGTATCTGTGTGGAAGGTGACGTTGTCCTCACCTATCAGATCAATACGGATATCTATGATGACCTTCAGTGGGATCCTTACGGAACCAATGCTGATACGCTGATCATTGCCGGAACTGATTCGTTGGCATTCAGCATGTTCGATACGCTGTTCCACGTAAGCGCCAGCATCAGTAATTTCTGCGGCACCGGTTCAGACGAAGTGACGTATCAGGTAGTTGATTGTACCTTGGAGGTACCGACCATTTTCAATCCTGAATCGAACGTTGCGGCCAATCAGTTCTTCAATTTCGTAGCGCTCGACCTCCATTCTGGGAACAACGTCAAGATCTTTGACCGTTGGGGCCGTAAATGCTACGATGTGGACAATTACCACCAGAATCCTTGGAACGGTGATGGTGCAAGCGATGGCGTGTACTACTGGGTACTTGAACGTAACGGTTATGAACCCGAAACCGGTTATGTACATTTGGTACGAGGTTCAAACTAAGAGACCAACATCAGACAACCTGAATGAAAGTCATTGATCATTTAAAGAGTGCTAAAGGCACTCTTTTTTCTATCGAGATACTCCCTCCTTTGAAAGGAAAGAGCATCGAATCACTGTTCAACGGAATTGAGCCCCTGTTGGAGTTCAATCCTTCGTTCGTTGATGTCACTTATCATCGAGAGGAATATGTGTACAAGAAGCGTCCTGGAGGCTTTCTGGAAAGAGTGAGCATTAAGAAGCGCCCCGGAACAGTGGGCATCTGTGCCGCCATCATGAACAAGTATGGGATTGATGCCGTTCCGCACATCATCTGTGGTGGATTCACGAAGGAAGAAACCGAAAACGCCCTCATTGACCTCAATTTCCTAGGAATTGATAATGTGTTGGCCCTACAAGGCGACTCCATCAAAACAGAACCTAATTTCGTTCCCGAACCGGATGGACATGCCTATGCCAGCGAGTTGGTAGAACAGGTGGTTAATCTTAACAAGGGTGTTTACCTTGATGAGGAACTTACCAATGTGAAAGAAACCAACTTTTGCATCGGAGTGGCAGGCTATCCCGAAAAGCACATCAAAGCACCTAATCGGAAAACCGACCTGCGATATTTAAAGAAGAAAGTAGATGCAGGAGCAGACTACATCGTCACGCAGATGTTCTTTGACAATAAGGCTTACTTCCGATTTGTGGATGAATGCCGTGAGGCTGGAATAACTGTTCCAATCATTCCGGGACTCAAGCCAATGACCACCAAAGGTCAGGCAAGTGTCCTTCCAAGCCTTTTTCATATTGACGTTCCGGTTGATCTCTATGATGCCATTGAGAAGTGCAAGGACAATGAAGCGGCTGCTCAGGTAGGCATTGAATGGTGCATCGAGCAAAGTAAAGAACTGGTTGCGGCAAATGTCCCTTGCCTACACTACTACACGATGGGTACTTCTGGCGCCACGAAGTCGGTGGCTGAAAAGATATTCTGATCAGCGCTTGGACAGCATCCGTGCAACGTACTTGCCGATGATGTCAAACTCAAGATTCACCTTATCGCCAAACTTCAACTGCTTGAACCCTGTATGCTCAAAGGTGTAAGGGATGATGGCTACGGAGAATCCCGTATCAGAACTATTGAAAACGGTGAGACTAACCCCGTTGATGGTGATGGAACCCTTATTGACCGTGAAATTCTCCCCTTCTTCGTGTACGAACGTGAAGACATGACTTCCGTCCTTCTCCTCAATGGCAACCACCTCTCCCATTTGATCGACATGACCTTGAACGATGTGCCCGTCAAATCGCCCGTGGGCAGGCATACAGCGCTCCAAATTCACCATATCACCGGGTTTCAACTCACCCAGGTTCGTGCGTGCAAGTGTTTCATCTATGGCCGTAACCACGTAGTGAGAATCGCCTATCAGCTTAACCACCGTAAGGCAGACACCGTTGTGGGCCACGCTCTGGTCAATCTTCAATTCGTGGGTTATTGCACTTTCGAATGTGAAATGGATGTTCGAACCATCCTTCTCAAGCGATTCAAGCTTGCCAAGTGTTTCAATTATTCCTGTGAACATGTCTAATTGGGTCCCTGTCCTGAGTTTCTGAGAAGCTGCACATAGCCGTGCAATTGACGCGGCACAACCCCGGTCAAACGTATCTCATTCACGGTGCAGATATAGTAATAAACACCATCACTGCAATCCTGCTTTGTAGACTGGTTGGTTCCGTCCCAAAGGATGTCCGGGTCGGTGGTCTCGAATATCTTGAGGCCCCAACGATTATAGATCTTCATGTCTATGCTTTCAACATATGCATATGGGAAAGGGCGAAAGACATCATTATAGGTATCTCCTCCCGGTGTGAATACATTAGGCAAAGTATAATTGGAGCAGTTATCAAGACAGATGGTGTCTGAAACCGTCACGTTCTGAAACGAATCTATGGCTGCAACGGCATAGCATCCGGCCATGGTATTCTCCAGTTCGCAGTGAGCATATTGCGTAAAAAGCGGTGGCGGAATAATGGTATGGATGACCTGAAGCTGACCACCGTAGGTAGGGGTGTACAACACCTGAAACTCAACAATATCATTCGGACAATCGTCCGGCTGCGTCCAAAAGAGCAGATTGCACAGCCTAACGCAATCGGAGTATCCGGTAAGTTCCTGCTTACAAGGCGGAATGGTATCTATTGGAGTGGTACAGGCTTCCTGCGACCAGTTCTCAATCGGGTATATGACACCATCAATGGAATAGCGGCCAATGCTCTTCACGAGGTAGCATTGCTCTACGCCATTTGCCAATCCGGTGTCAACGTATGTATGTTCTGTCGTCTCCCCAAGAAAGGCAAACGTCAGGTCAGGCAATTGCCTGAACACTTGAAACGTATCGTTTATCCATGGCACGGTTTCATCCCAGACAAGTTGTATCTGATTGTCGGTTCCGATGGCGATAATGAACACCGATGAGGCCGGATCGGATTCTCCGACAGAGAACTCATTACCAGGCTCGTCATTGAAAAGCTCTATCTTATAGTTGAACTCCAGTTCCTTGGTGTTCATGAGCGTGTCAACGAAGATCGTGTCGTTCAGGTCGAAGTAGGTCTCAACCAACAGATAATTGGTCGGGTCGGTCACATCCGAACGAAGGATACGGTACTCATATGGTCCCGGAACCTGAACGGTATCCAACTCGGTGGGTTTACTCCAAGCCACATACATCGACCCTGAACTTATATCTGTGTGCCTCACACTCACATTTGTGATTATCGGGAGGTCGCGTTTCAGCTCGGCACAGAACTCCTCCGAGGCATAACTCACCGCTCCATCCGGAAAGCAGGCCACTACCATGTAGCAATATTGCAATCCCAATGTCAGTCCGGCACCTCCGTTGTCATCGAGGTACGCATTTGAAGTGAGCCCGTTGGTTGAACCGATGAATTGGTATCCTGTGTATGCAGGAACACCTACTTCGCAGGTATCGGGCACAAAACCGTACTCTTCGATCCTTCGGTATATCTTATAACCTATGACCTGCGCACATGGACTTTGATCCCAATTGAGTTGGATGGCATTACCCAAAGGCTCCGCAGTCGGATTCTCGGGTGCGGGTCCAACCACCGTAATGAAGGTTGTGTGATAATCTACCAGTTCGATGTCGTTGCCTGGCGGGTCGTCCTCTGCCCTGAATGTCATGCTGTACGGTTGCAGTTGTACATGATTGCACTGCGGAATCCAACGGAAGGTGCTGATGGCGGTATCCTGTGCCGAAACAGGTTGATTGAACGATGCGGGCGCTATCGATTGCTCCAACGGTCCACCAGCTCCCGTCAACGTGACCGGGTCGCCATCAGGATCCCACGCACGCACCAGAAACTGCAAGGTATCTCCAACCGCTACACATATCTCATCAATGGAATGTACAATGGGAGGATTGTTGTTGCACGGAAGCACGGTTACCTGCATATCACGTATGGTGTAACCTATCTGTACGTAGGTTCCATCCTCCAAACGCCTCCACTCAATGATCTTGATGGCGAAATTGAACTCTCCCTGCTCTTGGGGCGAATCCCACGTAAGCGTTCCTGTAATGGGGTCGATGGTTGCGCCTGCCGGAATGGTATAACCCGCAATCGGAATCCCATCCTCACCAAGGCAAGTGGTCAGTTCGTAGCTCAAACTGTCGCCATCCACATCGTAAGCACCCGGATTGTGTTCATACACCCGTTGAAAGCAGGCATCATCAATGGGAGGATTCAAAAGAATGGGTGTGCTACTGGAACCACTGAAAGGTCCGAAGTCGATATGTGTTTCGATGTAAAAAGGAACGTTGATGGAGTTCGGGATATTCAGAATACCTCCGTTCCTGTTGGGGTCTTCCATCGAAACGGTGTAGCCGCTGAAAGAAGCACTGGCGTAGGTATGTTCCGCGATGTAAACATTCTTCTTGACCCCGGGCAGAATGATGACCCCGTTTCCGCCTCCGTTCGAGCGGGCCACTGTATCCAAGTTGCCATCTCCCCAACGCACTTCCAATGCAGGTCTATCTGCCGGGCTGTCTGGAACCGTATAGGTGGTGACGATGGCCCTTACCGTGAGCCCTCCCAAGAACTCGATCCGAATCTCACCTGCACGATTGTGCGTTGCCTTTGCCCCAAAGCTGGCAAGCATAATAAGCACAAGTGGCAGGAGTTTCTTCATTCGTATCGGGTCGTTGAGGTCTAAACCTTTTAAAGGTAGATTTTATTGTGGTTGCGTATTGTCAATAATCGATCAATTGCTGCTCGATATTCTCGGGCATGGCGCGGTATTCATACTGCTGTGTTCGCAATTGAGGCTCAAACCCTGCTTCGCGAATGGCTTCCTGAATGGCATCTGCCGTGAAACGGTGCGGAGCTCCTGCGGCCGAAACCACGTTCTCCTCGATCATGATGGAACCGAAATCGTTCGCGCCAGCATGCAGACACATCTGTGCGGTCTGCTTACCAACGGTCAACCATGATGCTTGAATGTTATCAATGTTCGGAAGCATGATGCGCGAAATGGCGATCATCCTCACATATTCATCTGCCGTACAACTGTTGCGTATGCCTTTCACTCTTCTCAGAAGCGTGCCATCGTCTTGGAATGGCCATGGAATGAAAGCAATGAATCCCTTGGCGTGAGCAGGTTTTTTCGACTGCACCTCGCGCAGCCACACCAAATGCTCAAAACGTTCTTCCAACGTTTCAATGTGCCCGAACATCATGGTTGCCGAGCCTGTAATGTCCAATTGATGGGATGCCGCGGCCACTTCCAACCATTCCTTTCCTGTGCACTTCCCTTTGGAGATGAGTCTTCGTACACGGTCGTTCAGAATCTCTGCTCCTGCTCCCGGAAGGCTGTCCAATCCGGCCGCCTTGAGCTCTTTCAGCACTTCGGTGTGGGTCATTCCTTCCAATTTGCTGATGTGTGCGATCTCGGGCGGACCGAGTGCATGCAACTTGAGGTTGGGATAAAGCGATTTCAGTTCACGGAACAGGTCGGCATAGAATTTCAGCCCCAATTCGGGATGATGGCCGCCCTGCAATAGCAACTGTTCGCCACCATAACGGAAGGTCTCCTCTATCTTTCTCTTATAGGTTTCAATATCCGTAATGTAGCTTTCGGCATGACCGGGAATACGGTAGAAGTTGCAGAACTTGCAATTGGCAATACACACGTTGGTCGTGTTCATGTTGCGGTCAATGATCCACGTTACCTTGCCATCATTCCGCTTGGTCTTCCTCAGTTCGTTCCCTACGAACATCAGGTCGGCCAAACCTGCATTTTCAAACAGGAACTGACCTTCCTCAGCCGTGAGAAATTCTGCCTTGAGTGCCCTTTCCAGTAGTCTGCTACAATCCATTCGTTACGTGTTAAACACAATTGTTCCCGTAGTGTTCGCACAGAACAGTCCGGCAGAACCTGTGTTAAAGTTGGTACTTTTGCGGCAACGAATTTACGAATTGGAAAGGGCTTTCCTTTCTGGTAAAGACCAAGCAGAAAACGGACATAGAAATGAGCAGAGATACGGAGAAGATAAAGGTTGGGATTTCATGTGGCGACCTGAACGGCATCGGGTTGGAAGTGACCATCAAAACCTTTTTGGACAACCGTATCCTTGAACTGTGCACCCCCATTCTCTACGCTTCCAAAAAGACATCTTCGGCCTACCGAAAGGAGCTGGACATAAAGGATTTCAGTTTTGAGGAGATCAACGATGTGGAGAAGGCCAACCCGAAACGCGCCAACGTTCTCAACGTATGGAACGAGGATGTGGAATTGACACTCGGCACTCCGACCAAGGCCAGCGGTGAGTACGCCCTGCGTTCGTTACAGGCTGCCACGGCCGATCTAAAGGATGGCAGGATCGATGTGCTTCTGACGGCACCCATTGACAAGCACAACATTCAATCAGAAGACTTCAACTTTCCGGGACACACCGAATACCTGGCAGATGCTTTTGGCGTAGAGGAACACGCCATGTTGATGGTGAGCGAGAACCTGAAAGTGACCTTCATGACCGGGCATTTGCCACTATCCGAAGTAGGTAAACATCTTTCCTTCGAAAGCATCATAAAGAAGATACGCTTCCTGAACAGGTCGATGCTTCAGGATTTCGGCATCAGAAAACCGAAAATTGCCGTTCTGGGACTGAACCCTCACAACGGTGACGGAGGCGTGATCGGAACCGAGGAACAGGAACTGATCGCTCCTGCCATCAAGAAGGCGAAAGAAGACGGTATTCTGGTTTTCGGACCATTTGCAGCCGATGGTTTTTTCGGCTCTGGCGGTTACCGACAGTTCGATGTGGTGCTGGCCATGTACCACGACCAAGGTCTGATCCCTTTCAAAACCTTGAATTTCGATCAAGGCGTGAACTACACGGCCGGATTGCCGAAAGTGCGCGTATCCCCAGATCACGGAACAGGATACGACATTGCCGGAAAAGGCATCGCCAGCGAACAGTCGTTCAGGGATGCGCTGTTCCTCGGAATTGATCTTTTCAGGGAACGCCAACGCTACGAAGAGTATACTTCAGACGTTCTGAAACCCCAAAAAGAGATCCGCTTGGAAGGAAGCGGACGTTCCGATCGGGGTGCACGTTCGGACAGCAGAGGGCCTCGAAAGCCGAAACCCGCTCCTTCAAAAGGAGCAGATAGCGGAGAGAAAAGCAAGGCTCAGGGCGAATAATACATCTTGACTCCGGATAAAGTTGGGATGAGGCAATGCATTCAACCCTCTTGAAACAGGCTCAGGATGCCCCGAAAGAATTACCTGAAAATCAATAAAAAAGACGCATTGCAACATTCATAGGAATGTTTACCTTTGCAGCCCTCGTTCTGAAACATGGAAAGGTCAAGTGCATTCAAGGTTCAATTCTCAGGGTTGAAACTTGGCATACACCACTTCGAATTCGATGTTGACGATGCGTTCTTTGAAAAACTCGATTATTCTCCGATAAGCAAGGGAGAAGTTGAAGTCACCGTTGTGCTGGACAAGAAGTCCACGATGATGGTGCTCGACTTTGAACTGAACGGTTGGGTGATGGAAAGCTGTGACAGATGTACAGCAGACTATCGGCAGCATGTGAGCGGAGAACATCAGATCTATGTGAAATTCGGTGATGATTTTGACGAACCTGACGATAGCCTTTTGGTAATTCCCAGAGACGAATTTGAACTGGATATCTCACAACTGATCTACGAGTTTATACAATTGAACGTCCCACTGAGGAAAATACCGTGTGAGGAAAGTGAGAATGATTCGATGTGTGATAAGGACACATTGAAAGTGTTGGAATCAACCGAAGTGGACGAGAAAAAGAATAACCCTTTGTGGGCAGAATTGAACAAGATCAAAGATCAACTGAAAGATTAACTAGTATTAAGTAGCGTATCATGGCACATCCTAAACGAAAGATATCGAAGCAGCGCAGAGATAAGAGAAGAACTCACTACAAGACTGAGGCTCCTACCATTGCTCTTTGCCCAACTACTGGCGAACCACATCTTTACCACCGTGCCCATTGGTACGAAGGCAAACTTTACTACAAGGGAAAGGTAGTAATGGAGAAAGCATAACACACTCCGTGAACCGGATTTGTGAAAAAAAGGATTGCGGCTAACTTAGCCGCAATTTTTGTTTTGAGGGGTAAGGAAAAAGCAACGGAATGACTAAGACCAGAGCGGCCATAACAGGAATAAATACGTGGGTTCCGGAGTACAGGCTCACCAATGCGGAATTGGAGACCATGGTTGATACCAACGATGAGTGGATACAATCAAGAACCGGAGTACAGGAACGTAGGATCCTGAAAGGAAAAGACATGGGAACGTCTAAAATGGCGATTCCTGCAGTGCAAGGTCTTCTCGCGAAAACAAATACAGACCCGAAGGATGTTGACCTGGTGATCTGCGCAACGGTTACGGCCGATATGCAGTTTCCGGCAACGGCCAACATCATTTCCGATCAGTGCGGTATGGTCAATGCCTTCAGCTACGATCTGAACGCGGCCTGTTCGGGCTTCATCTATGCACTTACCACCGCTTCCATGTTCATTGAAAGTGGGCGGTATAAGAAGGTTGTGGTCATCGGTGCCGATAAGATGTCATCCATCATTGATTATACAGACCGTGCCACGTGCATCATTTTCGGTGATGCTGCGGGTGCCGTGCTGATGGAACCGAACACAGAAGGCAATGGGTTGATAGACCATCAATTGCATACCGATGGGTCGGGAGTAGTACATCTTCATCAGAAAGCCGGTGGTTCTGCACGACCTGCCAGCCACGAAACAGTTGATGCGCGAGAGCACTACGTTTATCAGGAAGGAGCCGCGGTGTTCAAATTTGCGGTGACAAAAATGGCAGACGTCTCAGAAGAGATCATGCAACGCAACGGTCTTACGGCCGATGATGTGGCCTACCTGGTACCGCATCAGGCCAACAAACGGATCATTGATGCCACAGCATCCAGAATGGGGCTGGACGAGAAGAAGGTGATGCTGAACATCATGAAATATGGCAACACGACCAACGGAACCATTCCGCTCTGTCTGCACGAATGGGAAACGAAACTCAAGAAGGGTGACAACCTGATCATCAGCGCGTTCGGTGGTGGATTCACGTGGGGAGCACTCTATCTGAAATGGGCTTACGACACGCCTGAATAACAATTCAGACTGCCCTCAAAATTTATACATTTGAACCTCAATTAAGGGAAGAAGCATGGATATTAAAGAAATCCAAGAACTGATAAAATTCGTGTCCAAATCGGGCGTGAGTGAAGTGGAACTTGAGTCGAAAGGCTTCAAGATCACCATTAAGACCCCTCCTTACAAACGAGGTGGTCAACCGGAAGTACAGATCGTTCAGGCGGCTGCACCTCAACCTGCTGCTGCGCCTGCATCCGTGCCGGTACAGGCAGCGCCTCAACCTGCTGCAGAGCCGGCCCCGGCCAAGGCAGAAGCTCCTGCCGATAATACCAAGTACGAAGAGGTGAAATCACCGATGATCGGAACGTTCTACCGTTCCTCATCGCCCGAAAAACCACCTTTCGTAGGTGTTGGCGATGAAGTGAAAAAAGGAGACACCATCTGTATCATTGAAGCCATGAAACTCTTCAATGAGATCGAAGCTGAAATAAGCGGAAAGATCGTGAAGGTGCTAGTTGATGATTCAACACCAGTTGAATACGACCAGCCATTGTTCCTGATCGAGCCACATTAATCACTCAAACCTTTTGTTGTGTTCAAGAAGATCCTTATAGCCAACAGAGGCGAAATTGCTTTGCGCGTTATCCGAACGTGCAAGGAGATGAACATTAAGACCGTAGCCGTCTACTCCACTGCCGACAAGGACAGTCTGCACGTCAGATTCGCTGATGAGGCTGTGTGCATCGGTCCTGCTGCCAGTGCTCAAAGCTATTTGAACATTGCGAGCATCATTGCTGCAGCCGAGATAACCAACGCGGATGCCATCCATCCCGGTTACGGCTTTCTCTCTGAGAATGCCAACTTTTCCAGGATATGTGGCGAACACGGCATCAAGTTCATAGGGGCATCGCCCGAAATGATCGATGGCATGGGCGATAAGGCTTCGGCCAAAGCCACCATGATAAAGGCGGGTGTTCCGTGTATTCCTGGTTCGGAAGGCTTGCTCAAAGATCTGGCTGATGCCAAAAAAACGGCCAAAAAGATCAAGTATCCCGTAATGATAAAAGCCACTGCCGGAGGCGGTGGAAAAGGGATGCGCGTGGTGTGGAGTGAGGAGGAAATGGAAGAACATTGGGATTCCGCACGGAAAGAGGCCGGTGCCTCCTTCGGTAATGACGGGATGTACATGGAGAAATTCATTGAAGACCCTCGTCATATCGAGATACAGATCGTAGGCGATCAGCATGGAAACTACTGTCACCTATCCGAGCGCGATTGCTCCATTCAAAGACGCCATCAGAAATTGATGGAGGAAACCCCTTCTCCGTTCATGACCGATGAACTGCGCGACCGCATGGGCGAAGCAGCCGTAAAGGCAGCTGCGGCCGTGAATTACGAAGGTGCCGGAACAGTTGAGTTCCTCGTTGACAAAAACCGTGATTTCTACTTCATGGAAATGAACACGCGGATACAGGTAGAACATCCGATCACCGAGGAGGTGATCAATTACGACCTTATTTGGGAACAGATAAAGGTTGCAGCCGGTATTCCCGTTTCGGGAAACCATTATTTCCCTCAGATGCATGCCATGGAGTGCCGCATCAATGCCGAAGATCCGTACAACAATTTCAGACCCTGTCCGGGAAAGATTGAAACGCTACACACACCGGGAGGTCATGGCGTACGGGTTGATTCGCACATCTATGCCGGATACACCATTCCGCCATTTTACGATTCGATGATCGGTAAACTCATTACTGTGGC
>JBFHEW010000038.1:0-10930 GCA_041583955.1 Bacteroidia bacterium
CTCGTAACCCATTCTGTCCATGAGTTTTGCGATCCGGTCTGAACCGAAAAGTCGCATCAGGTTGTCTTCCAACGAAACGTAGAACTGCGAAGATCCCGGGTCTCCTTGTCGACCTGCACGGCCGCGCAGCTGGCGGTCAACACGTCTGCTTTCGTGGCGTTCCGTACCGATGATGGCCAGACCTCCCGCTTTTTTCACTTCTTCGGTGAGCTTGATGTCAGTTCCACGACCGGCCATGTTGGTGGCAATGGTAACGGCTCCAGGCCTACCGGCCATGGCAACGATATCGGCCTCCTTTGCATGGAGTTTCGCGTTAAGAACGTTGTGATCTATCTTCTTCATCTTGAGCATGCGGCTCAGGAGTTCGGAGATTTCCACAGATGTTGTTCCGACCAATACCGGACGTCCTTCCCCGGTAAGACGAACGATCTCATCAATGACGGCATTGTACTTTTCGCGCGTGGTCTTGTATACCAGGTCGTCTTTGTCTTCTCTTGCAATAGGACGGTTGGTCGGGATGACCATTACATCCAGTTTGTAGATGTCCCACAATTCCTTTGCTTCGGTTTCGGCAGTTCCGGTCATACCCGAAAGCTTGTGGTACATACGGAAGTAGTTCTGAAGCGTAACCGTTGCCCAGGTTTGGGTAGCAGCTTCTACCTTGAGGTTCTCCTTGGCCTCGATGGCCTGGTGGAGACCATCCGAATAACGTCTTCCGTCCATGATACGGCCGGTCTGCTCATCCACGATCTTCACCTTATTGTCCATCACCACGTATTCCACATCCTTCTCAAAAAGGGTGTATGCCTTGAACAGCTGGTTCATGGCATGGACACGGGCACTCTTGATGGCGAAATCGCGCATCAGTTCGTCCTTCTTCTTGGCTTTTTCCTGGTCGGTGCCGCCCATTCTCTCAATTTCGGCAATGCCCGAACCTACATCGGTAAGGACGAAGAACTGGTCGTCATCCATGTTCTTGGTAATGAGCTCCAATCCTTTTTCAGTCAGCTCGATGGAGTTGTGTTTCTCATCGATAACGAAAAACAGCTCGGCATCGACCTTATGCATTTCCTTGTTCTGGTCCTGCATGTAATAGTTCTCGGTCTTCTGTAGTATCTGCTTTACGCCCGGTTCACTCAGGTATTTGATGAGAGCCTTATTCTTAGGCAAGGCACGGTGGCAACGGAGCAAAGCCATTCCTCCTTCGCCTTCCTTGTAGCCATCGTTGCCGGCAGCTATCAGTTTCTTGGCGTCTGCCAATGCGGTATTGAAGTACGTTCGCTGCACCTGAAGCAGTTTCTCAACCTTCGGTTTCAGCTCATCGAATTCGTGCTTGTCTCCTTGCGGAACCGGACCGGAAATAATGAGTGGCGTTCGCGCATCATCAATGAAAACAGAGTCAACCTCATCCACAATGGCGTAGTTGTGCTTGCGCTGTACGAGGTCGCCTGCTTCGCGCGCCATGTTGTCGCGCAGGTAGTCAAAACCGAACTCGTTGTTCGTACCGAAGGTGATGTCGGCATTATAGGCTGCGCGTCTTTCGGGAGAATTGGGTTGGTGTTTGTCGATGCAATCCACCTTCAATCCATGGAATTCGTAGAGCGGTCCCATCCACTCGGAGTCACGTTTTGCGAGGTAGTCGTTCACCGTTACCAAGTGAACACCACGACCTGCCAAGGCATTCAGGTAAACAGGAAGCGTAGCTACGAGGGTCTTTCCTTCACCGGTTGCCATCTCTGCAATACGTCCTTTATGAAGCGCAACACCACCTATCAGCTGCACATCGTAATGCACCATTTCCCAGGTTACCTCTGTGCCGCCAGCCTGCCATGTTTTCGGGAAAACGGCCTTGTCGCCATTGATGGTGACATAGCCTTTCTTGGCTGCAAGGTCGCGGTCCATATCTGTTGCCGTAACGGTAAGCGAGCCTTGTTCTTTCAGTCTTCGGGCCGTTTCCTTCACAACGGCAAATGCTTCTGGTAGGATCTCCAGTAGCACTTCCTCGATCTTATCGGTCACCACAGCCTCTATCTTATCGATCTGATCGTAAAGACGCTCCTTTTCCTCCACATCGGTGGCAGCATCTTCTGCTTTGGTTGTGAGTTCCTCTATCTGCTTCCTTTCGGCAGCCAAGTGATCGTCTATCCGTTTTTTGAGTTCGATGGTTTTGCCTCTGAGGGCATCGTCTGATACGGATTGAAGCTCTTTCGTGAAAGCGTTGATCTTCTCAACGTAAGGTTGGATCTCTTCAATGTCCTTATCTGCCTTGCTTCCGAAGAACTTCTTGGCCAGGTTGTTTATAAAATCAATCATTCTGTATGAATTCCTTTTTTGAAGTGACACTCAGGATGTCAACAACCGTTCCGATGGAAGGGGATTTGACATACTGTCATGCGAGGCCGCGAAATTAAGCCTTTTTTAGGTCGGACAGGGTTAAAACCAACCCCGATCTGATTGAACGATTCACCATTGGGTGGTTCAGATCGGAAATGCGGATGCCGAAGGCACAGCTCCATTTCCAGAAGTGGAATTGAGAAGGATGCAACCGTCCTGCAATGTGGGCTGCTCGAACGGGTCGTTGTTTATCAGGAACGGTCCATCAAGATCAACGAAAGTTGCTTGGGGAGCCAATTGAGCAGCGGCCATAATGGCACAACTCGATTCTGTCATGCAACCTATCATTGTCTGCAGCCTCAATTGTTGGCAGCGGTTGAGCATGGCGTGTGCTTCTGCCAATCCGGTGCTTTTCATCAGTTTGATGTTCATTCCATGGAAAAGTTCTGCAGAGGCCTCCAGATCGACCAGTCGTTTCACGCTTTCATCGGCAAAGATGGGAAGCGCGCTTTTCTGCTTCAGGGCGAGCCACCCTTCGGGAGGTGTTTCTACGGGCATCGGTTGTTCTACCAATAGCACATTCAATGCGCTCAGATGATCGATCATGCTCAAAGCGGATTCCACGTTGGTCCAGCCTTGGTTGGCATCAACCAGAAATGGTTTGTCGGTGATGGATCGGAGAAAGTCGATCTTGTCCTTATCGTCAGGCCCACCCAATTTGATCTTGAGCACTTGGAAATCTGCCGCCTCCTTCACCTTTTGCTTCAACTCGGCCTCTGTTCCCATGCCAATGGTAAGGGCGGTGGGTGGTGTTCTGGTAGCATCGATGCCAAAAAGTTGGCGCGTTGGAATTCCCAGCAATTTGGCCTTGAGGTCGTGTAGCGCAATGTCAACTGCTGCTTTTGCTGCATTGTCTTTATCAGAAAGCGAATCCAGCTCACGAAGAATGGAAGTCAGATCTCCGATCTGCCAATTCTCCGTCTTCAGTTTTGAAAGGAATGCCGTGACCGATTCAATCGATTCTCCCAAATATGGTGGCATGGAAGCTTCTCCGTAGCCGATGGTTCCGTTGAGCTCCAGTTGAACCTGCACGGTAGGAGTGAACGTTCGAGTACCTGTTGCCAACCGGAACGGATACTTGAGTTGCAATCGGTAAGGTGCGAATCGAAGATTCATCCGTATGGGTCAGTATGAAAAAATAACGGCCCTGCCGAAAGACAGAGCCGTGATAAGGTGGGAGTTCATTGGAACTCAGTATTCATCTTCATTGAAGAAGAAATCGTCTTTCGTGGGGTAATCAGGCCAAATATCTTCGATGCTTTCGAAAACCTCTCCATCATCTTCGATCTCCTGTAGGTTCTCAACGACTTCCATCGGAGCGCCAGATCTCATTGCGAAGTCAATCAGCTCGTCCTTTGTGGCTGGCCAAGGTGCGTCTTCGAGACGTGATGCTAATTCAAGGGTCCAATACATGTTTATTCGCGTTTTACCTGTTCAATTTCGCGCAAAGCTAAAAATTTAATCAAGACCTGAAATAGGTTGTGAAAATTTAGCTATAAACCCTAAAAATCAGCTATTTACGGGGTCTCCACGGTACCTCTTTCACTTCGTTGAACTGAGCGGTCTTTCGGCTCAGCACAAATAGGTAATCGGAAAGTCGGTTCAGATATTTTATGACAACGGGAGAAATCTTCTCTTTTTCGTTGAGCAGTACGGTCAATCTTTCCGCTCTCCGACAAACGCAGCGGGCAATGTGGCAGAAACTGACCGTGTCGTTTCCTCCGGGCAGAACGAACGAGCGCATTTCGGGAAGCGTTTCGTTCATGCGGTCCATTTCCTTTTCGAGGAATTCGATGTCAGATTCGTGCAGGTCGGGCACAACGAGGTTCGTTTTGCTCGGGTCAGAGGCCAGAATGGAACCGATGGTGAACAGTCGGTCCTGTATCTCTGCCAACGTTTCCTTGGCAAAAGGGTCGATGTCGCGATGGCGAACAAGCCCGATGTAGGAATTCAACTCATCAACCGTTCCGTAGCTTTCAATACGGATGTGGTGTTTCGGAACGCGTGCGCCACCGAAAAGTCCGGTGGTACCGTCATCGCCTGTTTTCGTATACACTTTCATGGTTGCTCCAACACGGTTTGAACGTTATGGTTCACCTCATCTGTTTCTACAAGGCCATCTTTCAGTCTGATGATGCGGTGTGCATGCTGTGCAATGTCTTCTTCGTGCGTTACCACCACGATGGTGTTTCCGTTCCGATGGATCTCCTCGAAAAGCCCCATGATCTCGATGGAGGTCTTGGAATCGAGGTTTCCGGTCGGCTCATCGGCAAGTATCAATGCCGGGTTGTTCACGAGGGCGCGTGCCACAGCCACCCGTTGGCGCTGTCCGCCAGAAAGTTCGTTGGGCTGGTGCTTCATCCGGTCTCCGAGGCCAACCTGTTTCAGCACTTTTTCGCCTCGTGCAATGCGGTCGGCTTTTCCGAAGCCGGCATAGATAAGCGGCAGCGTAACGTTTTCGAGCGCTGTGGAACGGGGCAGAAGGTTGAAGGTTTGGAATACGAACCCGATCTTCTTGTTGCGCACTTCGGCCAATTGGTTGTCGGACATTCGGCTCACATCCTGTCCGTCAAGGAAATATTGGCCGGAGGTCGGGGTGTCCAAGCAGCCTATCATGTTCATCAACGTGGATTTTCCGGAACCAGAAGGACCCATCAGAGCCACATATTCTCCTTGTTTGATGGTGATGCTGATGTCGCGCAAGGCATGCACCTCTTCGGCACCCATCACGTAAACCTTGGCAATATGCTCGGTTCTGATAACGTCTTTTGCTGGCTTGAAATTGATTTCCATTTCGTGTGGCTAAGGTACGGTCAATACCGGATGATAAAATGTTGTTTCGGTTGTTCCCTCCGCAGGAAAACGATTCCTACCTGGAACAGGTCCAAGGTCACATTAACGCGCTCGTGTGCCTTGATGTTCTCCCAAGCTTCGGCCATGCCTTTGCTCCAGTAGATGTCGTCAAAGAGAAGGACAGAATCGTTATGGCATTTTTCCAAGCACTGCTCAAAGTAGCGTATGGTAGGTTTTTTCTGGTGATTGCCATCAATGAAGGCCCAGTCCAATTTCTCGATGGATTCAAGGAACGGCTGAAGCGTGTCATCGAAATTGCCTTGAACCATGGTAGGATCGATGCCTGCTGTTTGAAACTGCTCCTTTGCAATGGCGGCCGTGTTCGGACAGCCCTCAAATGTAACCAGCGTTCCGGTCGGGTTACCGAGCAATTGGTACAGGCTTCCTATTCCCAACGAGGTTCCCAGTTCTATCATCGTTGCCGGCTTGAACCGCTTTGAGAGACGGAAGAGCAATTCGCCCCATTTTCCTGCTTTTGCTGAGTTTTTGGCGATGTCTGATACCTTTCTTCTGTTCGATCTGTTCACCGTTGAACCGGCCCCGAGGTCGGTGATCACGATCTCGTCTGTTCTTGAAAGAAGCTGGTTCCGTATCGTCTTTACCGTGTCGTACGCTGGATAACCATGCTTATCGTAGATCACCTTATCCAGCAGTTCATAAACGAAAGGGGAGTGGATGCCATGCCGGTTTTTGGCCTTCGCCAGGTAATTGGCATACTGCTTTGCTCTCCATAGATGCGACATGTGGCGAAGTTAACTGACCGCAGCAAATGAAAACGGCCAAATGCAAACTGCCTTCGGCCATTTCCATCCATCATCCGAAAAAAGACAAGTTTTCAGCTCTGCTGGTGCAGGTGCACATCCATCTGTGGGAACGGAATGTTCAGTCCGTGTTGCCCGAATTCCTTGTAAACCCGTTTGTTGAGGTCGAAGAAAACACCCCAGTAATTAGCCGATTCGACCCAAGCCCTGACGGTAAAATTCACGGAACTGTCAGCCAAGGCCGACATGGCAATGAATGGAGCCGGATCTTTCAGCACCCGTGGGTCTTCGCTCAACATTTTCAGCAACACTTCCTGAGCCTTGTCGGCATCGTCTCCATACCCGATTCCAATGGTCCAATCAACCCGCCTTTTGGGTTCGGTCGAGAAATTGATCATGCTTCCGGTCGATAGTCCACCGTTGGGAATGATCACCGTTCTGTTGTCGGGCGTTTTGAGAATGGTATTGAATATCTGTATCTGGTTTACCGTTCCGGTATAGCCTTGGGCGTCAATGAAGTCGCCAATTTTGAATGGCTTGAGAATAAGGATGATGACGCCTCCGGCAAAGTTCTGAAGTGTTCCGCTCAGAGCCATTCCAACCGCCAAACTGGCCGCACCGAGTATGGCAACAAACGAGGTCATTTCTATTCCCAATGTGCCAAGTGCGGTAATGACAACGAGAATCTTCAGCACAATACTGATCATACTACCGAGGAATGTCTGGAGTGCCGCATCGAACTTCCGTGCTTCCATCAGTTTTTGCGCTGCTCTTGAAATGGCACCTGCCAGCCACAGACCTATCACCAGAATGAGTAGCCCGATGGCCAATTTCTGTCCATACTCTATCAGCATGGGTGTGTAATCTGTTCCTCCTTCTCCAAAAAGATCTTTCATGGGATTTGTTTTTTGATTCGGGTGCAAAGGAACTAAAAACAAAAAAAGGTCGGTATTCTAGCAGGTGGTTCAGCACGTTTCTTGACAATCCACCATCGTCAGAGAGCCAATGGAGCTTGCGCATGAACAGTGATCTGCAAACTACTTCATCAGATCGTTCGACCGGTGTTGAACCATGATGTTTTCTGCCGGAGGATTACTTCTTGAAACACTGGAAAACAAAAAAGGGACACTGCCTGAGAATAGGAGTGTCCCTTTTGGTGGGAAATGAGGGATTCGAACCCCCGACCCCCTCGGTGTAAACGAGGTGCTCTGAACCAACTGAGCTAATTTCCCGAATTCGGGGCTGCAAATGTAAAGAAGGATTTGAATTGTGCAAGCAGAAATTTCACACAATTTCTGCAACTACAAACGTACTGCCTCCCACATAGATGATATCGTCTGTGTTGGCCGATCGTTTTGCTGCTTCCAACGCAAGGTGTACCGTTGGGAACGAAGCGTGTTTCAGGGCCAGTTCATTTGCTTTTTCTTCGAGTACAGTCACCTCCAATCCCCGCGGAACATCGGGTCTGCAGAAGTAATAGCTGGCTCCTGGCGGCAACATTTTCAGCGTTTTCGAAACGTCCTTATCGTTCACCATGCCCCACACAAAATGAAGCTGTTCGGGATTGCGGTTAGAAAGTAGCCGATGCAGGTTAGGGGCAAGGCCTTCTGCATTATGACCCGTATCGCAAATGACCAACGGGTTCCGTTGCATGATCTGCCATCTGCCTTTCAGTCCTGTTCGGTCAATAACCGTTCTCACACCTTCTTTGAAATGTTCGCGCGTTACATTCCAACCCGCCTCGCTCAGTTCCTTCACTGTTTCTAGCACGGTGATCAGGTTCTTCTGTTGGTGCGGGCCGGTAAGCTGCCCAACCACTTCAAGTTCCATTCCATCGTAATGCCGAACACTTAGTTGCAGGGTATAGTCGTCAACCGAGTTGGAGAGCAGCTCGGTATTCCGCACTTCCCATTCTCTGTTGGCAAACCGCAATCGGCTGTTGGTCGACCGTGCTTTCGCCTCAAATACCTCTGCCACTTCCTGTTGGAATTCTCCGATCACAACAGGCACGTTGGGTTTTATGATCCCTGCTTTTTCGCTTGCGATCTCGGGCAAGGTTTCTCCGAGGAACTGCTGGTGATCGTATCCTATGTTGGTGATCACCGATATTTCGGGGGTGATGATGTTGGTACTGTCCAATCTCCCTCCAAGACCGACCTCAATAACGGCAATGTCGACCTCATTCTTAGAAAAGTGGTCGAAAGCCAGGGCAACCGTCATTTCGAAGAATGAAGGTTTGATGCGTTCAAAATCTTCCCGATGGTTCTCAACGAACGAGATGACGGTTTCTTCAGCTATCATTTCGCCATTGATCCTGATCCGTTCGCGGAAATCCTTCAAATGAGGCGATGTGTACAATCCCACTTTATAACCGGCTGTTTGGAACACCGAGGCCAGCATGTGGCTGACGGAGCCTTTGCCGTTGGTGCCTGCTACATGAATGCTCTTGAATCGGTGCTGTGGGTTGCCGAGAAGTTGGCACAACGCAATGGTGTTGGTGAGGTCTTTCTTAAAGGCCGGTGCGCCTTGCCGCTGATACATTGGCAATTGGCTGAACAGGTAATTCAGCGTGTCTGCGTAGGTCATTACTCCAGAATGAAGACGAAGGTCATGAAGCCCTTTTGCTGAATGGAAGCGTCAGACTTTGCGTTGAATTTCGTGTTGTAAGCTGCTTCGGTGGCCAGTTTTTCCAAATGACGGTCGGTGGTTGTCGATCCGCGTGCACCGGGTGTGGCCTTCACCACATTGCCGTATTTGTCTACGATGATCTCTACCACCACTTTTCCTTCTTTCTGCGAAGTATCAACGATCTTCGGTGCGCTTACGAGCGAACGTCCACCGAGGTCGAATGAGAAGCCATCGCCACTTCCGCCCAGTCCGTGCGGGGCACCGGGCGTGCCATTGAGAGAACCCTGATTGCCACCGGGCTGATTGTTCCCTTCGCCTTTACCTTTTCCTTCCTTGGCCTTGGCAAACAGCGCATCGCTGGCGGCTTTTTTCTCTGCCTGTATCCGCGCTTCTTCTGCCTTGCGTCTTTCCTCCTCTGCCTTCTTCTCAGCCTCTTCCTGCTGTTTTTTCTTCTGTTCCTTCTTAAGGGCAATGGCATCCAACATTTCCTGCGTTACCACCTCTTCCTCTACAACCGGCTTCGAAACCTCTTCTACCACGGTTTCGGTAGGGGTTACTTTTTCCTCCACTACCTCTTCTACGATCTCCTCAGATTGTGCCGGGTCCATTTCCGAATCGCCTAGACCCGTTTCGGTATTCCCGAAGTTGATCATCATGCCTTCTTCGGGCTTCGGATGGATGTATGTGAGCCCCAGGTATAGGAACAACAGGAAAAGCAACGCATGAATGGTCAGCGTTGTAACAAGGGCCTTGTTTTTATTCTTCTTTTCCTCTGAGGTCATTGTTCCTCAAGCATTTTTCTGTTTACGTACGGTCTACTCAGGCTTGGTGGCCAGTACGATCTTGTATTGGTTCTGATAGGCAATGTCCATCACCTTCACCGCATACTCTATCGGCACACCTTTCTCCACGCGCAGAACGATCACTTTCTCTTCGGCAGTTGCTAGACGCTTATTTATCAACGATTCCATAAACGCTGGCTCCACCTTATCCTGATCGATGTAATGTCCGAGGTTCTTATCGATGGAAACGGACACGGTTTGCTTCTTCACCGACTTCGATTTACTGCTCGGTAGCACCAGGTCCAATGCGTTGGTGGTTACCAAGGTAGAGGTGAGCATGAAGAATATCAAGAGCAGGAACACGATATCCGTCATGGACGACATGTTGAAGTTCGGACTTACCTTATTTCTAGTTCGTAATCCCATGCTTTTTCAATTATCAGTTATGATGTATGGATCAAGGATCTGTTACGCTGGTTCGTGCAGCAGGTCGATGAATTCGGTGGAACGCGCCTCCATTTTGAACACTACGTTCTCCACTTTCGCCACCAGCACGTTGTAGCCCAAATAGGCCATGATGCCTACTACCAGACCGGCAACGGTGGTGGTCATGGCCGTGTAGATACCTCCGGCCAACATTTCCACGTTCACCTGTCCTCCGGCCATGGCCATTTCATGGAACGCAAGGATCATTCCGATAACGGTTCCGAGGAATCCGATCATCGGAGCTGCTCCCGAGATGGTGGCCAACGAGGCCAGGTTCTTTTCCAATTTGTAGGTTTCGAGCTTACCTACGTTCTCCACAGCGGCAGAAATATCGCCTAGTGGACGGCCGATACGCGAGATCCCTTTCTCGATCATTCTGGAAACGGGGCTGTCCGTTCGCAGGCAAAGCGCCTTGGCACCGCCCAGATCGCCTCGGTGAATGGCATCTTTCACCGCACTCATGAACGCGGCATCTTCTTCGCCTGCCTTGCGGATGGTGAGGAATCGCTCCACAAAAATGTAAATGGCAATGATGGATAGGATGAGCAATGCCACCATGATGATCTGACCACCCAGACCACCGGATGTCATCAGTTCCAAAATGGAAATGGTCTTTTCTTCTCCAATTTCTTCGGGCACCATTGTTTCCTGCGCCATAGCCGTAGTGATGAACATCAGATTCATTCGTATTTTTCTTAAAGGTTGAGGTAGTTTACTTCGTATCGAAAGTATCTATTGACGGGTGTTTGATAAATGCGATTCCGTTTCACTTACAAACACCGATATGTTAGCTTTAGTATGAAGGCCAACAGGAAAATATGCCATCCAACGGGCACACTTTTCATAATTGAAACATAATTGAAGGATCTGACCGAGGAAAAGACGACCCTGGTTTCAGCAATTCATGGCAATTCACTCAACGTAGAAGGAAACCATTTTCTGAAATGGCATCTTCCTACAAAGGGAAGGATGAAGTGGTTACCTGTTCGGGTTCGTTGATCACAATCCGTGAAGCACCTGCACCAA
>JBFHEW010000039.1:0-10779 GCA_041583955.1 Bacteroidia bacterium
AAAACGGTACTTCAAGGTGTACACGTCCAAACAGGCAGGAGACAAGAACAATCATCAGCTACTGTTCGATGCCATGGACAAGCAGGACGAATATGACGAGGAGTTGATGAAGAAGGGGCTGAAAAGCTCTTTGGCCAACTCGCTACCTACGGCAAAGACAAGACTTTATGATGCGCTGCTGAGAGCACTCGATTCTTACCATGCCAACAGTTCCATTGATGCGCAATTGAAGCGCACGCTGCACTGCGCAGAGATCCTTTACAAGAAAGGGCTGTACGACCAGAGTCAAAAGCTACTTGACGGGGCTAAGAAATTGGCCTACAGGTACGACAAGCACACTTCGCTGCTTGAGATATTCATGTGGGAGAAGCTACTCATTGAGAAGGACAACTACGAGAACGTGGGTGACGATGAGTTGGAGGCAATGATGCACGAGAACACGCGCATCACCAAGATGATAGAGGTTTACAACGATTTCTGGGGCATCAAGAGCCGTTTGTTCCACATCCTGAACAAACGCGGAAAGGCACGTACCGAAGAAGGCCTGAAAAAACTGAAGTCGATCATTGATGACACCTTGCTCAATCGAAAGGCCGCTCACATCTTCCATCAATCAGAATATCTGTACAATCATATATACAGCGCCTACTATTTCGGGGTGGGCGATTACACCAATTCGTTCAAGTATCTGAAAGCGAACGTGGATCATATTGAAGCAAACTTGGATAAATTCCAAGAAGAGCCGAACATCTACTTCTCCATCCTCACGAATATCGTGTACGTGGCAAGTCAACTGAAGGATTTCGAGGCGGTCTTCTTTTACCTGAAAAAGCTCCGCGAACTGCCCGACACATTGGATATTAAGAACAATGAGGATCTGGAGATAAAGCTTTTTTCGAGTGCCAACAGTATTGAACTGACCATCTACTTCCTGACCGGGGAATTTGAAAAGGGGCTCGAGATCATCCCACAGATAGAAACGGGATTGATACTGTATGAGAACCAATTGAACAGCGTACGGAAAGCGTTTTTCTACTTCAACATCGCCATCATCTACTTTGGAGCGAAGAAATACAACGATGCACTGAAATGGACCAACAGACTATTGAACGACATTGACATTTCGAAGAGCCTGGACATATATTGCTTTGGGCAATTGCTCAATCTGCTCATTCATATAGAACTGAATAACAAGAACCTACTGCCCTATGCCTTGCGCTCTACGCAACGTTATCTGAGCACGCGCAACCGCTACTTCAAGTTCGAATCTTCGTTCTTGGACCTGATAGGAAAACTGCTGCGGTCGCCAGATAGGATCGCGGAAAACGAACAATATGAGGTCTTCTTGGAAAAGATGCGCGAACTCGAAGATGACCAGCTGGAGCGCAGCGCATTCGAATATTTCGATTTCATTTCGTGGGCCGAAGCAAAGTCGTCAGGAAGGGAATTCGGTGATGTGGTGCGCCAAAAGGCAACAATGCCCAGAGGATGATCAGAGATTGTCTCTCAGCTCAACAAGAAAACCACGTATCTCTTTCAGTCGGGCCACGATCTCCTCATTCGGTGTAGAGTCCGACCTGTTCTCGCGCAGCTTCTTTTTGGCGCCTTCCAAAGTGAATCCGCGCTCTTTTACCAGATGAAAGATGATCTTCAGATTGTCGACATCCTTCTGAGTGAAAAGCCTGTTTCCTTTGGCATTCTTCTTCGGCTTCAGAACATCGAATTCCTTTTCCCAATACCGGATAAGCGAGTTGTTCACATCGAACATCTTGGCCACTTCTCCAATGGAGTAATACAACTTCGTTATGGGTTTCTCCTTGTAAGCCATAACCTTTAATCGAATGACTGGTTGGACTGAGTGGAAAGCTCCAATACCTTCTCGTACTCCTCAGGCGTGAGGTCGTTGAAGAAGAAATTCATCGGATTGATCTTCTCTCCGTTCTTGATGACCTCGTAATGCAAGTGCGGGGCAGTGCTGGTACCCGTACTTCCTACGTACCCTATGACATCACCTCGCTTCACCTTCTCTCCTACTCGGACTTTGAATCGGCTCATGTGCGCATAAAGGGTTTCATAATCATAGCCGTGATCAATGATGACGTGGTTTCCATAACCACCTTTTTTCATGTTCACTTCCTTAATGACCCCATCACCGGTAGCATAGATCTCTGTTCCGCGCGGAGCAGTGAAGTCTATTCCTGTATGGAAATGGCGCACCTTATAAATAGGATGTATCCTGTAGTTGAATCCGGATGCAACGCGTGTCAGTTTTTTATTGGAAACCGGCTGTATGGCTGGAATGCTGGCCAACATGGCCTCCTTGTTCTTGGCCAAGGCGATCACTTCATCAAAACTCCTCGACTGAACAACGAGCTGCTTGGTTATCATGTCCAAACGCTTGGTAGTGCTGACAACGATTTCCGAATTCTCCAACCGCTCCAGATCCTGATACCTGTTCACACCACCGAATCCAGCTTTCCGTACCGAACTGGGTATAGGTTCCGCTTCGAATATAACACGGTAGATGTCGTCATCCTTCTCCTGCAATTCGGCAAGCACCTGATCCACCCGGGCCATCCGGTCACTCAGCACTTTATACTGAAGCTCCATCGCAGTTATCTCACGCCTCAGTTGCTTTTCCTTCGGACTATCGAAAAAAGTAGTGAAGATCACCACAACGATCACTGCAAACACGGATGAGGTAGCCACGTAGCCAAGAACCCGAAGCAGGATCTGCTTCGCACCGACCTCCACCTTACGGTAGGTAAGTGTACGTTTATCAAACTGGAATTTGACCTTAGACATTCTTCGTCTATTCCTTAATTTTGCCGCCTTTCTGAGTAATAAGCCCTGCGAATTTAGCAAAATTGCTCAACGGGCTATTTCACAGCCAATTAGCCGAACACACCTGACCTATAGATCAAACGAAGTATGACGAGCAAGGAAATCCGCCAGACGTTTCTCGATTTTTTCAAAGAAAAACAGCACAGGATCGTGGATTCTGCGCCCATGGTGGTTAAAGATGACCCCACGCTGATGTTCACCAATGCAGGAATGAATCAGTTCAAGGATATCTTCCTTGGAAACAGACCGGCCACCGATGTTCGTATTGCCGATACGCAGAAGTGTCTGCGTGTTTCGGGCAAGCACAACGACCTCGAAGAAGTAGGTGTTGACACGTATCACCACACCATGTTCGAGATGCTGGGCAACTGGAGTTTCGGTGACTACTTCAAGAAGGAAGCGATTGAATGGGCATGGGAGCTTCTTGTTGATGTGTATAAGCTCGACCCGGACAGATTGTACGCAACCGTCTTCGAAGGAGACGAAACCGACAAACTGGAGGCAGATACCGAAGCAGAACAACTCTGGAAGAAATTCCTTCCGGCAGACAGGATCCTGAGGGCCAACAAAAAGGACAACTTCTGGGAAATGGGCGATCAGGGTCCGTGTGGCCCTTGCTCGGAGATTCACGTTGACCTTCGGTCAGATGCTGAACGGCAGGCCAAACCAGGCAGAGATCTTGTGAACGCAGACCACCCTCAGGTGGTAGAGATCTGGAATCTCGTATTCATTCAGTTCAATAGAAAATCGAACGGTTCGTTGGAGAACCTACCCGCTAAACACGTTGACACAGGAATGGGGTTTGAGCGTCTGTGCATGGCTCTCCAAAAGAAGACCTCCAATTACGATACGGATGTTTTCAGTCCGATGATCTCTAGAATCTCGGCCTTGAGCAACACGGAATATACCGCTTCCGACAGTCAGACGGATGTTGCCATACGCGTTATTGCAGACCACATCAGGGCGGTTTCATTCGCCATTGCTGACGGACAGATCCCAAGTAACACGGGAGCAGGCTACGTGATAAAAAGGATTCTGAGACGAGCTATCAGATACGGTTACAGTTTCCTCGGATTCAAAGAAGGATTCATGTATCAATTGGTCCCCACATTGGCAGACCAAATGGGCGATGCCTTTCCTGAATTGAACAAACAGAAGGACCTGATAACAAGGGTCATTCAAGAAGAAGAATCCTCATTCCTCCGCACATTGGACAAAGGAATTGACAGGTTCAACAACTACGTAGGCACGCTGAGAGGTAAGACCATTGACGGAGCCTTTGCATTTGAGCTGTATGACACGTTCGGCTTCCCGATCGACCTGACTGAACTCATGGCACGGGAACAAGGGCTTCATGTGGACATTCAGGGTTTCAACGCAGGTTTGCAACAGCAAAAGGAGCGGTCACGCGCGGCAACGGTCACCGAAAGTTCGGATTGGACGATTCTGCGCGAGGACGACCGCGAAGAATTCGTAGGGTACGACCTGCTCGAGACACAGGTTCATATCACCCGTTATCGAAAAGTGGTGGCCAAAGGCGAGGAAATGTTCCATCTTGTGTTCAATATAACCCCTTTTTATGCCGAAAGCGGTGGACAGGTGGGAGATACGGGATTCATTGAATCTGAGGAAGATAAGACCTACATTCTCGACACGAAAAAGGAGAATGACCTCATCATCCATATGGTTGAAAAGCTACCGAGCGATCCGACCGCGACATTCCGTGCCGTTGTGAACGGAGAAAAACGTCAATCCACCGCTCTCAATCATTCAGCTACCCACCTGCTTCATGCTGTGCTCCGCCAAGTGCTGGGAGACCACGTTGAGCAGAAAGGATCGTTGGTGAACGCAGACTACCTGCGGTTCGATTTTTCGCACTTCAGCAAACTCACCGATGAGGAATTGACCGAAATCGAATTGAAGGTGAACGAACGGATACGTGCCAACATTCCTTTGAACGAAGAACGGAACGTGCCCATTGAGGCAGCAAAGGAAATGGGAGCCATGGCCCTTTTCGGGGAGAAATATGGTGACCTTGTCCGCGTGATCTCGTTTGACAAGGATTTCTCCGTTGAACTTTGCGGAGGTACGCACGCCAAAGCAACAGGAGACATAGGACTCCTGAAGATCACCTCAGAAGGGTCTGTTGCAGCCGGCATAAGAAGAATTGAAGCGGTCACTGGCACGAAGGCTTTCAATGAACTGAATGATGCTTATGTTCAACTGAACGAACTTAGAAGCACACTCAAAACCAAGGACCCGCTTAAAACCGTGCACCAATTGCAGTCTCAGATCAAAGAATTGCAACAGAAAATTGAAGGGTTCAATGCGAAAGCAGCAGTCGGGCTGAAGGATGAACTTCTGACCAAGGCAGTGGATAAAGGCGACTTCAAACTGATAACAGAACGGATTCCGCTCGAAGACGCTGCTGCCGTTAAGAACCTTTGTTTCGACCTGAAGAAGGAAAGTGGGCTTGTGGCGCTGCTGGCAGTACAGTCGGATGGTAAGCCCGGACTTCATTTGGTCATCAGCCAAGACCTGGTCGAATCAAAGGGATGGAAAGCAGGCGAACTGATACGCCCGCTGGCTGCAAAGATCAAGGGAGGTGGCGGAGGACAACCTACGTATGCAAGCGCAGGCGGTTCTGATGCCAGCGGTTTGGAGGGGGTACTCGCCACGTTCAGTGTTGAGCTGTCGCTCCCGACCAACGGAAAGTAAAATCCTAGGCTTTTATAAAATTAATTGTCTTTCTAATTACAAAAGTTAGGCGTACTTTATAGTTCAACAGAACTAAGAACAATGTTGGAGTCATGTGTTTCACATGGACCATCATTCAAAGCGCCATACATGAATAACTTCTACCCGAAAGCCCTCAACACGATCTATCTTATAAGTTCCTTCTGCTTACTCGGCATCGGAAACTTATTTAGCCAAACAGATGGGGTGAGCATTGATTATTCGGGAAGCCCTGTACGCGAACCGAAGGCCATCCTGCAACTGAACTCAACTCAACAAGGTTTCATTCTTCCCAGAATGACATCTGCACAGCGGATTGCCATCTCACCTCCTGCCAGCGCCCAAGGCCTAACCGTGTATCAGACAGATGCTCCAAAGGGATATTACTATTGGGATGGAACACAGTGGTTGTCATTATCCGTCAATTCCGGAACCAACTACATCGAAGACCGCGTAGTGAACAACACATTCGCAACCGGTCAGACTGCTGATTACGACATTACTGGAAATGCCGAGATCGGAGGCACGTTGGAAGTAGGTGGAAACGTAGGTATTGGAACGACAACACCTGGAGCCGTACTTGACGTTCAATCTCCCGGTTACGGAGTACCTGAAACCAGTGGTACCACACAGACGTATGCGGGCATCAGAGTATCTCCTCCTTCTTCGAGTGGAAACGTGGTCCTAGACATGGGAACCGCTGGCGGAACCAACGGAGGGTGGCTTCAGACCACGCTCAGAACCAACTTAGCAAACACCTACCCGCTATCTCTTAATCCGAATGGAGGTAACGTTGGTATCGGTGTGCTTGCACCGGCCGAAAAGCTTCATGTTGAAGGAGAAGCACTTATCGACCTTTACGATCAAGGCGATGCATCAGGACTTTTCTTCAGGCAAGGATTTACAGCAACCAACAAGTATAACCTGGGAATACTGACCCATGATGATGGCGATGGCAGCCCTGATGCGATGGACATCGCAGCCTTTGATGGTATCTATCTGAACACGGGGTCGAACACCCGTAATCCGAGATTGGTGGTCGACCCAGCGGGCTCCATACACGTTGGTCCCCGGGCATCCAACAACACCAACGCCAGAGCCATACTCATGGAAAAAACAGCCACTGCCGGTGGTGAAGCCTCAGGCAGGATCATGTTCACAGAACACAATTCAACCAGTGCCTCTGCCGATCTGTACGGATTCAGTATCCAATACAGCGGAAATGCGGACGGCTCTGCTTTCCCTAGCGGTGCAACAACCCTTTTGGGTAACGCAGGTTGGGGATTTGTTGGACACGACAATTCGCTCGATGGTTCTTTGATCATGAGTGGATTCCGCAACTCGCCCAACGTACAGTTCTACGGTAGCATTGACCTTGCGAACGGTGTGGCGGTGAACGAATTCTCTACAGACGGAACCATGGGCGGCAACAGTAATGCAGCCGTGCCTACCGAAGCAGCCGTTGTGACCTACGTGAACGGCCAGATCTCTGGCGCAGACGAATGGACACTGGCAGGAACCAACCTCTACCCCAACAGCACCACCTACAATGTGGGAATAGGGACCACCTCTGCCGATCAGAAACTGGTGGTTAATGGCATCATCCGGGCCACAGACGAATTCCGAGCTTCTACAGACGATTGGGCCATAAGAAGAGTTGGGGAAAACCTACAGATCAGAGAACCGGAAGATGCAGACAAGCTCTGGGCAGAGTTCGTAGACGACCAACGATTGCATCTTTCCGGAACCCCGAATCTTTGGGTGGATGGATCTTTGCGCGTAAGCGGTGGCACTCCCGCTGTTGGAGAAGTGTTAATGGCAACGAATGCCAACGGAGATGCCGATTGGGTTGATATCAGTGCAGCCGGCATTGGCGATAATCTCGGAAATCACAGTGCAACCACCAACTTGGACATGAATGCTAACGACATCATTGATGTCAATCGCGTGATAACCCAACCGACCAGCGACTATGACAAATTGAGGGTTTACAGTTCTAGCAGTTACACTATCGGAATGGTAAGTGCAATAACTCTCGGCTACCTCAACGACTGGGCGATGACTTTTACAATGAACAATGACGCAGACCGCGGATTCATTTGGAGAGATGTGTCAGATGCAAACTCAGATGGAGCCATGAGTTTGACCACAGACGGAAGATTGTATCTGAAAAGCACCGCTCATTTTAACGGAAGTGTAGGAATGGGAATTGCAGCACCGGAAGACCGACTTCATGTGGTAGGAAACATCCGACACACTGGAAACATGGTAAGTCGAGGTGCGAATTATACTTCAACATGGATGCAGTTCACCGAAGATCAATTTGGAAACTCTCTGATCTTGGGTGCTGGTGGATTGACAGTTGTTGGAGCGGGTGAATCTGCAGGGGCTGCCAGCGCAAACATTGCTGCCGGATTGGAAACCCTGCATCTGACTGCAGATGGAGGCGTTGAGGTAATAACGAACATGCAAGGTGGCTGGGGTGCGCGGGTAAACGCAATGACGGTAGAACCAGCTGGAGACGTTGGTATCGGAACCACCAATCCTACCGAAAAACTGCACGTTAGCGGAGGAACCGGTTCCGTTTCAGTGCTGATAGAAGCTGATACCGACAATGTGACTGAATCTGACCTTCCGAGCCTTGTGTTCAGCCAAGACGGTGGCCTTCGCACTTGGAAACTTGCCGGAACAGACGACAACAGATTTGAGATCTCTTCCCCTACGGCAGCCGCAGACCAACACCTCATACTCAATCCTACTGGAAATGTTGGCATTGGCCTTGCCACCCCCACCTACAAACTACATGTGAACGGGGCCATCCGCACACTGGCCATCAACGAAACATCTGACCAACGCATGAAAAAGGACATCACCTCACTTTCCAATTCTTTGGAAAAGGTGATGCAGATGCGCGGAGTCACTTACAATTGGAGGAAGGAAGAGTTCCCGGAAACCGATTTTGAAGATGGCCTGCAATACGGAATGATTGCACAGGAGCTGGAGAAGATCATTCCGGAATTGGTTGAAACAGACTCGGAAGGTTGGAAATCGATAGAATATTCGCATCTGGTGCCATTGCTTATAGAGGCTATCAAAGAGCAACAGCAGATCATTGACCAACAGGCCTTCGATTTCAAAGCTGAATTGGACCACACGAATGACAAACTGGAACAGCTGTCCAGGATTGTGAACGACCTTAGTTCAGAATTGATTACCGAACCACTTGAAACAAGCGCGGCCAAATGAAAACGAAGCACAGTGGTAAGCAGGAAAATTTGATCAAAAGGCAAATGACAGTAATCATGAAGGAAATGAGTTTGGAACCGGTGAAGCATGCCTTTGCTGCTACAATCATAGTTCTGGCAACTTTACTGGGCAGTTCCACCGTCTCATTGGCGCAGTGTGCTTCCGGCTCCCTATTCGGTAGTTTCAATACGAACGACTGCGGATATCAGACCCAGAACCTGGGAAGTGGTGAATACATACAATTCTATGTTTACCGATGCCGAAGCTACGTTTTTGAAATGCCTAGTCACCCAGCCGGAACGTATCAGATGACCGGTAGAAATGCAGCAAACACTGCAACCCTATTCTATGCTTCGGGAACAGGAGCGTTAAGCAGTACGTGGACTGCCGACTATACGGGTTACGTGCGGGTATATGTCAATCTGAGCAATTGTCAAGGATGGCATACATCAACGTCTGCTACCTTACGTTATCGGAACACAGGTACCGTAGGTATTTGGCGTGGAGGGGTCAGCGACAATTGGGCTACAACGACCAACTGGGATTGCAATACAGTACCTACAACCACTACAGAAACGCTTATTCCTGCCCCCTGCGTGAACAACCCGACCATATATACGGGTACCAATGCCGATGTACGATGCATTAAGATCGATGGTGCCAATGGAGCGGCTGTGAACATACAGGACGTGACTCAGAACATACGGGCGCATGGAACCTCTCTCACCGGTATTTGTAATTGACCAGCTCACATGCCATTGCCCTGACCTTAAGAAAACGACCATGAAAACATTAAAAGCGTACAAGCTATCCAACAGGCAATTCGGTCTGCTCTTTTCAGCCTTGCTCATTTCCAGCACCAATGTCTGGGCCCAAGACGGAGTGTTGATCGACTACGCTGGATCAACGAGAGACAACTCTGCCGTGCTCGATGTACGCTCTTCTACACAGGGCTTTCTGGCTCCTCGTGTAAGCATCCCTAATCTTTCAGCGGCTGCTCCGGTGACCTCTCCTGCAAACGGTCTTTTGGTGTACAACACCAACGGAACCACAGGCGAGGGCTACTATTACTGGAACGGCTCAGCCTGGACCCGACTTCTGTCTGGGAACACAACTCCCCCATCTGGAACGGGTGCTACCAGCAAGGTCGCCTTCTGGTCAAGCCCTACAAACCTATCTCAGAACACCGATTTTCATTGGGACAACACCAACATACGCCTAGGTATCGGAAACGTTGCCCCGGCTGAAAAACTGGATGTTACAGGAAACATCAAAGCAACCGGGGTGGTTTTTTGGGGCAACAGTTTAACCCGAACAGAAACCAGGGATGTTGCGGGAATTGACGGCAGTGCTGGTGCCCGAAGTGGCTTCTTTGAAACAAGCAGCGCATCTGCTGCCGAAAACTGGCCAACAGGTTCTTCAGGGTGGTGGCATCTACTGGACGTTAGACATAGTAACTCGGCAAACAATTACGCCATGCAATTGGCCGGAAGTTTCTTTGATCAGAACCTGTGGTATCGCAAAACGAACAATAACGCTTCTCAAGCTTGGTTGAGGATTCTGAATACCAACGATATCCCAGGCGGAGTTCTGCCTGTTGGAACAACAGACCAAACGCTACGACACGATGGCTCGAATTGGGTGGCATCTTCCAACCTCTCAAACACTGGAGCGCAGATCAACCTAGGACAATTCACCGCCACCAATGCCGACCAATGGCCCTATGTGACATGGCTGCGAGACACTCCGAACAGCTGGGATGAAGGCCTTATCAAAGGAAACAGCACGAGAGGCGTGTGGGGTAGAGAAGGATTTGGAATACACATGCACTCTTCAAGACACTTCGGGTTCTTCTCCTCTGGTTGGGACGCTCTTTTTGATGTGGAAGGAGCCACTGGACGAACCTATATCAAAGGCAACACGGGCATTGGAACCAATGCTCCAGGTGCGAAG
>JBFHEW010000040.1:0-10521 GCA_041583955.1 Bacteroidia bacterium
CAGTACCCACGACTGGTAGACCTTAGCAAGCAGCTGGGATCGGTCAGCGATGCCATCATCCTGTATCCTTCCAACGGAGGAAACAACATTCCCTACTTCGGCATGTGGAATGCAAGCGGCACCCTACAGGTTTCGCTCAACGGTACAGCAGGTGATGTTTCCATCAACGAGTGGACCCATGTTGTCGTAAGCAAGTCAGGTGGTATTTACAGCATGTACATCAACGGTCAGTTGGCAACGGCTGTTTCTAACAATTTTGTTCCTGCCAACGTCAACCGCATCGTTTCAAGGTTAGGCCGTAGCGCTTACCCTTCGGGCGACTTCTTCGGTGGTACGATTGACGATTTCAAGATATGGCACAGAGGACTCAATGCCACTGAGGTGGATGCGCTATACAATGCGAACGATCCTTGCACCGGCCAACCTCCATGCGATGTGTACATTCCGGACGCGGTGTTCAAATCCATATTGGTGAACAACAGCGCCATCAATACCAATCAGGACTCAGAGATCCAATGTTCTGAAGCAGCTGCATTCACCGGTTTCATCGACCTAAGCAACTCTGCCGTTACAGACCTTACCGGTTTGGAGGCATTCACCGCAGCTACGCAGTTGAGTATCACCGGGTCGGGTGTTACCAGTTTCGACATCAGCGCCAACACATCACTCACCTATTTCGACTGTTCCGTACTTGGCCTTAGCGGCTCACTGACCTTTGGTGTAGAAAACAGTTTACTGACAGACCTCTTCGTTGGAGGAAACCAACTCACTGGAGTAGATGTAAGCGCCCTTGCTAACCTTGAGATCTTTGACTGTGCAAACAACAGCATTTCAACACTCGATTTCAGCGCAAATCCGGAACTCAGAATTCTGTCAGTAGACGGAAATGCACTTACCGCTTTGGATCTGAACAACAACCCGTTACTGACCAATCTATCATGTGGTTACAACGGTATCGTTTCGCTCGATGTATCAGGCAATAGCAACCTCATTATAGTCAACGTTCAGGGCAATGTGCCGATGGTGTATCTGAATGTGGCCAATGGTAACAACACCAATTTCACCTACTACAACTCATTCAACAATCCGAATCTGGGATGTATTCAGGTAGATGATGTAGCATACAGCGTGGCCAACTGGACCAATGTTCATCCATTTTCCAGCTTCAATACGTTCTGCACGCCACCTATCGCTGTTGGGGTTGTCGAGCAAGAAGCGACCGATCTTAACATCTATCCCAATCCGACCGAAAGCCTATTGTTCTTCTCAGAGGCAGTTGCCGGTGAGGTGTTGGACATGACCGGAAAAAGCTTGATCCAGTTCCCTATAACAAGAACGCTTGACCTGAGCCGATTGGCCGATGGTATTTACCTGATTCGCACCACAGGCGGAACGGTAAATCGAATCGTGAAGAATTGACATAGTGATGGTGGGTTTGATGGCCTCGAACGCGAAAGCGTTCGGGGCTTTCTTCCTTTATAGGAACAGCACCGAGGCTGTGAGGATGAGTGTTCCGAGCAGGAACCCAACGTACACCTGAAGCGGTGTGTGAGCGTTGAGTTTGAGCCGTGCATACCCCACAATGCCACTCAAAAATATGAGTGCCATCACCAGCTCAGTGGCGTCTACCTGATAGCGCAGTATCAGCCCGATGATGGTGCCCACAATGCCGCCCATACCCAGCATGTGAATGCTCACCTTCCATTTAAGGTTAATGACAAACGCCATGGCAACAGAAAAAGCGGCCCCAAGGACCAGATTCGGGAAAACGCGTGGCATGGGCACTTGGCTGAACAGGTAAAACGTGCTCATATGGAAAACCAACGTGCTTAAGAATGGCAACGAACGCTCCTTGGCCGTGTGCATGTGCAAACTCTCTATGAGCTTTGCACGATAGAGATAATAGAACACGCCTACGGGCAGAACGATCGTGTTCAGAAACGTGACAAGGAAAATGAACTTCCTAACCTCGGGCTGTACCGCATACGTGATGTAGGTGTTGGCATGGAACAGGATGATCAACGAATAGAGTGGAACGAAAATGGGTTGAAAAATGACCGAAATGGCCATGGCTAATTTCTTTTCCATCAAAACTTCAATTCAAAATCATCTGCATCATCCAACGGACGGAATTTTGTGCGGAAATCGTCCAATTCCGTTCTCGACAGCATAACCGTCTCAATGGCTTCCTGGCCTTCTTCAAACGAGCATAGGATCTCGCCTTTCGGACTCACCACCAGCGAGCTTCCATCGTATTCAATGCCTTTGCCATCTGTTCCTACACGGTTCACACCAACCACATAGCATTGGTTTTCGTGGGCACGTGCAACAAGCAGACTTCGCCATGCAGAAGAACGCGCAGCGGGCCAATTGGCCACATATACAAGCACATCGTATCGGTCTGACCGAAGGTTTCTGCTGAACACAGGAAAGCGAAGGTCGTAACACACTTGCGGCATTATTCTCCAACCATCCTTTTCGATGATTTTCCGCGCTTTGCCCGGTCTGAAGAATTTATCCTCATCCGCAAAACTGAAAAGATGCCGCTTATCGTACCACGTGAAACTTCTATCAGGATCGGCCCACAACATACGGTTGAAGAACCTGCCTCCCGACCCTCCTGTGGTGCATTCTTCGCGCACAATGATGCTGCCCGTAATCGTTGCTCCCAATTCGGTTGAAAGGTCACGGACCCAAGCCACTGTTGGTCCATCCATCGGTTCGGCCAACTCCCGCACGTTCATGGTAAAACCTGTGGTGAACATCTCAGGAAGAACGATCAGGTCTGTTTGTCCTTTCAACGGACGGAGTTTTTCCTCCCAGAATCGGAGGTTGGAGGTTTTGTCTTCCCAAATGAGCGGCTGTTGACAGACCGTTACGCGCAGATCGGTCATAGTCGCATGAGTTTTTCGGCCGCTTTTTCGAGCGTTTCGTCCTCTTTGGCAAAGCAGAACCGGAGCAAACGCTCTTCGTTCCTGTCATGATAGAAAACCGAAACCGGAATGGACGCCACTCCGGCCTCTTTGGTCAATCTGATGGCGTAATCGGTGTCTTTCTCATCAGAAATGGCCGAGTAGTCAAGCAACTGGAAATAGGTTCCCTCACTTGGGCGGACCTTGAATCGGGAATCCTTTATCAGACGATTGAACGTGTTACGCTTTTCCTGGTAGAAGGCTCCGAGTTCGAGGTAATGATCCCTATCGTTCAGAAACTCGGCCAATGCGTGTTGTGCTGGTGTATTCACGGAGAACACATTGAACTGATGCACCTTCCGGAACTCTTTCATCAGTTCGGCCGGGGCCAGCACATGGCCCATTTTCCAGCCTGTGTTATGGTAGGTTTTCCCGAAGGAAGAAACGATGATGGAACGCTCTGCCAACTTAGGGAAACGCGCCACGCTCTGATGTTCAAAACCATCGAAGATGATGTGCTCATATACTTCATCGCTCAGAACAATGATGTCTGTGCCATCGGTAAGCTTTTGCAGCTTGGCCATGTCCTGAGCGTTCATCACACGACCGGAAGGATTGTGTGGCGTATTGATGATGATCATCCGCGTACGCTGATTGATGAGCCGTTTCACCTTTTCCCAATCGATGAGTTCGCCCGCCAAGTTCATCTGAATGTACATGGCCTTGCCGCCATGGATCTCGATGGCCGGCACGTAGCAATCATATGCTGGCTCGAAGATGATGACCTCATCGCCTTCGTTCACAAAGGCAGAAATGGCGGTGTAAATGGCCTGTGTGGCTCCGGCCGTTATCGTTATCTCTGTTTCGGGGTCGTATTGGGCCGAGTAGAGTTCTTCCACCTTTTCGGCCAGCTTTTCGCGCAATGCAGGCACGCCCTGCATCGGTGAATACTGATTCAATCCCTTTTGCATATTGGCATGCGTGAGTTGTACCAACCTTTCAGGAATGCTGAAGTCAGGAAATCCCTGTGAGAGATTGACCGCGCCATGCTCGCGCGCCAAACCGCTCATCACCGTAAAAATGGTGGTGCCTTGCTTAGGCAACTTGGACCGAACGACGCCAGGGAATTTCATCAGGGATCAAAATTAGCCAATGCACGCGCTCGGTAAAGCATCCGATCACTAGCGATACTGCAAATACTTGTCCTTTACGCCCGAATACTTGAGTGCAAACAGGTCTTTGATATAGTTCTGATGCACTTTCCACGGTGCTTTGGCACCTTGCTTGGGCAGCTCGTTCTTGGCTCGGAGTATATAACCCGCATCGAAATCGAGCAGCTCTTCCTTCTGCATGTTCTGATGATCGAACCTTGGCGTGCACACGGAGTACCCTTTGTCTCTCATGTAGTTGAGCACTTTGGTAACGAAGATGCAATTAAGGTCGCTTTTCAGTGTCCAGGAAGCGTTGGTGTAGCCCACGGCAATGGCAAAATTCGGGATGTCGCTCAGCATGACGCCTTTGAATGCTGGCGATTCGGAAAGATTCAACGCCTTGCCATCCACGGTCAATTTCATTCCACCGAAAAGTTGCACTTGCAATCCGGTTGCTGTTATGATGATGTCGGCTTCCAGCTTCTGTCCAGAATCGAGTTCTATCCCATCTTTCACGAATGATCTGATGGTGTCGGTAACCACTTTGGCCTTCCCTTTCTTGATGGACCGGAAAAGGTCCGCGCTCGGCACGGCACACAACCGCTGATCCCACGGGTTGTATTTCGGTGTCCAATCCTTCGGGTCGTACTGATCGCGAAGCGTTTTCTTGATCTGACCGACAAGGAACCCTTTCATCTTGTCGGGCCATTTACGGCTGATCTTGTAGACACCAAGTTGAAAGAAGATGTTCTTCCATCGCGATAGCGTGTGTGCCAACTGCTGCGGCAGGTATTTCTTGAAAAAGTTGGCCACCACATCTTCGCTCGGTACGCTCGACATGTAGGTTGGCGACCGCTGAAGCATGGTTACCTCCTTGGCTTTTTCTGCCAGAACCGGCAATAAGGTCACGGCTGTTGCCCCACTGCCGATCACCACTATCCGCTTATCCGTATAATCAAGCTCCGTGTCCCATTTCTGCGGGTGTAGCTTGATGCCTTCAAACGCATCTTCGTTCGGGAAATCGGGCTTGTATCCGTTCTCGTAATTGTAATAGCCGCTGCACATGAAGAGGAAATTGCACGTCAAGCTTCGGCTCTCTCCGGCATGTGAATCGGTGATAGTGAGTGTCCATCTTTTTTCCACTGCAGACCAATCGGCAGCCACCACGCGCTTCCCGAACTGCATGTATTTCTCTAATCCGAACGTTTTGACCGTATCGTGCAGATATGCCATGATGGAAGGACCATCGGCAATGGCCTTCGGGTCTTTCCACGGGTGGAATGGGAACCCGAACGTGTACATATCGGAATCAGACCGGATACCGGGATACTTGAAAAGGTCCCACGTTCCGCCAATGCCATCTCTGCCTTCCAGAACGGTGAACGTCCTGTCTGGGCACGAATGCTGCAAATGGTACGCTGCTCCAATTCCGGATAGGCCTGCGCCCACCACCACTACATCGAAATGCTCCATTGTATCCTCGTTCGGTTTATGAATGACATTGTAATGTTACTTAATGTTTCAGACTACGGGAGGAAACAGCGTTCAGAAGCAGGTTCGCCATCACCGTGGCGCCTTCTGCCAACATGCGTTCCGTTGAGCTTTCTCAGTTCGTAGTATTTGTAAGTGCTGGCGCATACCTTTGTGTCACTTTTCGATCATGAGAATCATAATAGCTGGAGCTGGAGACGTAGGATTTCACCTTGCAAAGCTTCTTACTCAGGAAAATCAGGACATCACGTTAATAGACACGGATGCGGATAAACTGAAGTACGCTGCCGAACATTTTGACATCGCCACCATTCGTGGGAATTCTATCTCGTATACCATTCTGGAAGAAGCGAACGTGAGCCGGGCCGACCTGGTGATTGCCGCCACCAACTCGGAAGAGACGAACATCTCCACCTGCATCATTGCCAAACACCTTGGCGCCAAACGAACCATTGCCCGTGTACGGAACACCGAGTTCTTGCTGAAACGCGAGAAACTGGACCTTGAGAAACTGGGCATTGATGAGATCATCAGTACCGAGACATTGGCTGCACGGGAAATAAAGCGGCTGCTGAAGGATGTTGCCTTTACCGATTCGTTTGAGTTTGACCGCGGACTGCTGAATCTGGTGGGTATATCCATTGAAGCTGCCAGCCCCATGGCCGGAAAAACGGTGTCTGAAGCCGCCTACCTGAACCCGGAAAATAATTTTCTCACCGTTGCCATTCTGCGAAACAATCAGACCATTATTCCGCGTGGCGATGTGACGTTCCATATTGGCGATCACGTGTATTTCATTGCACAGCCGGACGCGATGAATCATATCCTTGAACTTTCTGGCAAAGAGCGCAAGCGCATCAAGAACGTCATGATCCTAGGAGGGAATGAGGTTGGGGTGCACACGGCCAAAAAACTGAGCCTCAAGTTCAATGTGAAACTCATTGAAGCAGATAAGGACCGCTGTTTTGAACTGGCCGATGAACTCCGCGGAACCTTGGTGATCCATGGAAACGGCAGCGATGTGGAATTGCTGGAAGAAGAGGGAATCGACCAAATGGACGCTTTCATTGCGGTTACCGACAACTCCGAGACCAACATCATCTCGTGCCTGGTTGCCAAGAACCATAAGGTTCAGAAGACCATTGCGCTGGTAGAGAACATGGATTACATCCATCTGTCTCAGAACATCGGGGTTGACACCATGATCAACAAGAAACTCATTGCGGCCAACTTCATTTTCCGCCACATCCGTAAGGGAGAAGTGCTCTCGCTTACCAGTCTGCATGGCGTAGATGCCGAGGTGGTAGAGTTTGAGGTGAGCGAAAAATCGGCCGTTGTGGGCAAGGTGCTTAAAGGCATCAACTTCCCTAAATCTGCCATTGTGGGCGGTGTGATCCGTAACGGCAGAAGCTATACTCCCAATGGCGACTTCGTTTTTGAGCCGCTTGACCACGTGGTGGTGGTGGCACAACCTGAATGCATACACAAGGTTGAAAGCTATTTTTAAATGATCATCAATTACAGGGTTGTTGTGAACGTGCTTGGATTGCTGCTGCTTTTCAACGGGCTGTTCATGATCCTGTGCCTCCCCGCCTCCATCTATTTCAATCTGGACGACATTGTGCCGATGGGGTTTTCCATTGCCGTGACGCTGGGCGTTGGAATGATGGCCTGGGTACTTACCCGATCGGACGAAAAACCCAACATCCGCAAGCGCGAAGGCTTTCTCATTGTGAGTTTCGGCTGGTTGGTGATGTCGCTTTCGGGAGCCTTGCCATACATCATGAGTGGCTCTGTGGTTGATTTCACGGATGCCTTTTTCGAGACGCTTTCGGGCTACACGACCACAGGCGCCTCGGTGATAAGCGACCTTTCCGTTATTCCGAAAGACATCCTTTTCTGGCGCAGCATGACCCAGTGGATCGGGGGTATGGGAATCATTGTGTTGGCCGTGGCCATTCTTCCGATACTCGGTATTGGCGGCATGCAGCTGTTCGGGGCCGAATCGCCCGGATTGAAGACAGACAAGCTGGCTCCCAAGATCCGCGACACGGCCAAACGCCTATGGCTCATCTACGTTGGCCTCACCATCTTTGAATTCCTGCTGCTGAGAATGGCAGGAATGAGCTGGTTCAACGCGCTCAATCACGCCATGACCACCATGGCAACCGGAGGATTCTCCACATACAACAGCAGTGCGGCCGAGTTCACGCCTCTCATCCAATACATCATCATTCTGTTCATGTTCCTGGCAGGAACAAGTTTCACCCTTACGTATTTCGGGCTGGTAGGTAACTTCAAAAAGGTGCTTCAGAACGAGGAATTCCGATTCTACGCTGCCATTACCGTTGTGGTGACCATCGGGGTGTCCGTTGTGGTGGCAAGCGTCACGGAAGGAAGCTTTGAAAAGGCTTTCCGCGATTCGCTCTTTCAGGTGGTTTCGGTCATCACTTCTACCGGGTTCGTTTCGGCCGATTACACCAGCTGGACCCCGTTCATCACCATGGTGTTCTTCATTCTCATGTTCTTCGGAGGTTCTGCAGGTTCAACAGCCGGTGGTGTGAAGATCGTGCGCCACATCATTCTGGTCAAGAACAGTATTCTTGAACTGAAACGACAGTTGCATCCTTCGGCCATCATTCCGGTTCGGTTGAACGGACGTGCGGTCGATCCATCCATCACATACAACGTTGTGGCATTCATCATGACGTACATTATCATATTCGCAGTGGGATCGGTGATCATGACCATGTTCGGGGTAGACCTGCTCACGGCCATGGGTTCTGTGGCCACATCGTTAGGCAATATTGGCCCGGGCATCGGCAGCGTGGGGCCCGTAGACAATTTCGCGTGGCTGCCTTCGGGAGCAAAATGGTTCCTGGCCATTCTCATGCTCATTGGCCGATTGGAACTCTTTACGGTCCTGATCCTATTCACTCCTTACTTTTGGAGGCGTCATTGATGCCCCAACATGATCGATAGGCTTCTTAAGTGGTTCTTTTTCATTCAGTGTCAGCTGTTATTGCTGCTGGTATACTCGTCTGAGGGGTTTGAAGGTGGCGCTGATGCCGTTTGTCATTGGATGATCTCGCGAGATGCGCCCTCCGACCCCATGCTTTTTCTGGATCAATGGAATAAGCCGTTGTTCACGGTTCTAAGTGCTCCTTTTGCGCAGTTCGGACTGTTGGGTATGCGCATTTTCAGTGCCTTATCGGGCATTTTGACGGGGATTGTCCTCTATCGCCTATCAAAGAAGTATCTGGCTGCGCTGGCCTGGTTGCCGGCCATCTTACTGCTGCTGCTGCCACAGTATTTTACACTGCTCACCTCTTCTATGACCGAACCGCTTTTCGGTCTGTTCCTTGCCCTTTTCCTGCTAGCTGTTTCGGAGCAACGCTTCGGGTGGGCGGCCATTGTTGCAGGTATTCTGCCTTTTGTGAGGCAGGAAGGGATGGCGCTCATTCCAATTGCCGCAGCTGTGCTCGTCTACGCGCGTAAGGCAAGGAAATTGCCCCTGCTTGCACTCGGTACGGCCGTACTTGCCGTGGTGGGATGGGTTGTTTCCGGTGATCGCCTATGGATCCTTACCTCGTTCCCGTACGGTTCCGCCTCGTCTGATATTTACGGACATGGCGACCTGCTGCACTACCTCCGCTATTACAAGGAACTTTTCGGAATTCCCATCACAGTGGTTTTCTCATTGGGGGCCGTGTTCCTTTTGGGGCTTGCAACCAAACGGATAAGGGCACGAGTTCCGTTTTCTTCCTTTGAGCTGGCCATCTTGAGTGCGTTCGCTTTTTCCGTGTTGTTCTTCAGTGCGCATTCGTTCATCTGGTGGAAAGGCATGAGGGGCTCGCTGGGATTGATCAGGGTAATGGCCTGCATGGCACCGGCAATGGCGCTAGTGGCCGCGTTCGGGATCTCAGAACTCCTCTCGTTCCGCTACCTCCGTCATAAGGCGGCCAAAGTCACCGTTCTGACGGTTTTCCTTGCCGGATCCGTGCTTCAACTGGCACTTGCCACCGAACTTCCAACCCCTCTGGGACAGGCCCAACTGGTCATGCAGCAGGCCAGCAATTGGCTGCGTGAACAGGGGGTGTCAACCAGGGTGCATTATGCAGACCCGGTGTTCGCCTTTTTTGCCGGTAACGACCTTGTTGTTGACAGCCCGATCAATAAAGGACCCATAACCGCCTCTCAGATCTCGGGGTTCCCAGCAGGCGAATACATCGTTTGGGATGCGCATTTCTCTCCTAACGAAGGTCGCCTGCCACTCGATTCTCTTTTGTTTCATCCGTACCTGGAGCGGGTGCGGTCGTTTCATCCGAAAGATGCCTTTACCGTGCTGGGTAACAGGCCTTATGTGATTCATGTTTTCAGGAAAACCGCAACGCCTATTGTCAAGCGCGTTGAAACCACGGTTCTGATGGTTGAAGATTTTGCGAATGCATCATCCGAATTCCGTCTGGCACAGCACGAAGGCCGGCAAGGTTCTGCCGCAGCAGTTAGCGATGGCGAGCACCCGTTCACCACCATCCGCCAGAACCTCTTGAGAAGCGAAGCCGAATCGTATATCGGTTTTCAGGTTGAAGCCTGGATACGTTCGAGCGAACCGACCATGGCCAACACCTTCCATCTGGTTTCCGACATCAATGTGGACGGGCAGGGAATCCACTACCTTTCCACTGGGTCGGCTCAGATCGATGACGATCAAGTAGGTCAATGGATCAGTTTGCAACAGGCTTTTCAACTACCTCAGTACCTTCCCGATTCCTTTGAGTTGAAGTGTTACGTTTGGAATCCGAATGGAATTGAGATACTTGTTGACGACCTCCGACTGGAGGCCACTTCATGGAAACCTTTACAGGAATGACAACTCCCTTTCAATTCAAATCAAAACTGGATAAGGATGACCACTCTGACATCTACCATTGGTTCTTTTCGGTACCGAACGAAATAGCCGAAGC
>JBFHEW010000041.1:0-10463 GCA_041583955.1 Bacteroidia bacterium
AGCTGATTGCCCTCTTCGTCCGTAACGGTATAGGTTCTACGGCAATTCTGCACGCATGCACCACGGTTTGCAGATGAATTGTTGGTGTGGAGGCTGAGGTAACATTTACCGGATACAGCCATGCACAATGCACCATGAGCGAAGATCTCAATACGCACCAACTCTCCCGAAGGCCCACGCAGGTCATCACGCTTAATGCCTTTGGTGATATCTTTCACTTGCTTCAGGCTCAACTCTCGCGAAGTCACCATCACATCTGCAAAGTGCGAGAAGAACTCCACGGTTTCCAAATTGGTTACATTGGTCTGTGTGCTGATATGAACTTCCACTTTCACTTTTGCGGCATAGTTTATCACAGCTTGGTCGGATGCTATGATGGCCGTGATGCCCGCTTTCTTCACGCCATCAACGATACGTTTCATCAATGATAGATCGTGATCATAGATGATGGTGTTGAGCGTTAGGTAGGTCTTCACCCCTTTCGGATGGCAGATCTCTGCGATCTTCTCCAGATCATCGAAGGTGAAGTTGTTGGCCGCACGGGCCCGCATGTTCAGCTGTTCAATTCCGAAATACACCGAGTCGGCACCGCCTTGTATGGCCGCCATCAGCGAATCGAAAGACCCCGCAGGGCTCATTACTTCTATGTTACCCGTCATGATAGATGGTTTTTGGGGCTGCAAAGATAACCAAGCTTTTAGGTATAAGGTTTTAGCCACGGGCACTTTAACTTGCGCCATAATGAAATACACTGTTCTCAACGCACCATTTCCGATCAAACAACTCAACCAATTGTATGGGGCCTTGGTAGGTGGTTTCATGTTCGTGAGCTTCAGATTGCTCCGTTCAACGCAACGGGTAGAATACATCGGCAAGGAGAATCTGAACACGAGCCCAAACCACATTTACGCCTTTTGGCACGAGAATCTGCCCATACATTTCATTACCAACCTGAAGATGAAGCAACCTCAGATATGGTTGCAACATCCCATGTTGTTCATGAAACCGATACATGTCTGTGTCAAGTTGATGGGGCTTACCGAAATGGCCTACGGAAGCAGCGGCAACAGCGGAAAGGCGGCTCTGGAACGTGTGAACGCGCAACTCAAGAACGGCTACAGCACCATGATCAACCCTGATGGACCGGCAGGTCCGCCCAAGAAACTGAAGCCCGGTGTGCTGATCATGGCGCTAGAAACGGGCGTGCCGATCATTCCGATAACTATGGAAGCCTCGCCCAAATGGATCCTGAACACATGGGACCGCAAGAAGCAACCACTTCCGTTCTCCAAAATAACCGTTCGGTACCACTCACCTATCCACATTACCGAAAAGTTTACGGATATTGACATACGTGATCTTGAAACAGTTCTCTCATCATGAACATTGAGAAGGCGACAAAAGCATGGCATCAACGATTGGATGCGGTTACAAAAAAGGTGGAGTCCGAGTTCAGTTCGCTCGCTGCGGAACAACTTAACTGGAAACCAGCAGCCGACACGTGGAGTATTGCCGAAATCCTGGAACATTTGAATTTGGTGAATGCTTCGTATGCAAAGGTCCTAACGGATTCGGCAAACGGAACTTCTGACATGGGCTTTACCGCAAAGATCGGAGTCATTGTGAATTTTCTCGGAAACATGATCTACCGATCCGTGGAACCTTCACGATCAAAGAGAATGAAAACGTTGCCGATCTGGGAGCCGGCACAAAGCAATGTTCCGGTTGATGTGATACCCCTATTCATACAGCATCAGGAACGCATCAAACAACTCATTACTGAGAACAGCCAGTTACTTGAGAAGGACATCGTCATCCCATCTCCTGCAAATCGCTACATCGTTTACAAACTCAGAAAAGCAGTGGAGATCATTGTGGCGCATGAAGAACGGCATCTCAATCAGGCTAGAGAGGTCAAGGGGTTGATGGAGCGGATGCCTGTTTGATGCCGGTTACCGGCCACTTGACGGACCAGATCCAGGTATTGAGCCCGCGTCCGTTCATTTTTCATATTTTATGGGCTACGAAACAAACTTAAAGTCATTACATGATCATTGACGTACATACGCATATCAACAATTACCACGAAGAACGAGTAAGATCGTTGGAAGACTGTCTCAATCAACTGACAGACAACATGTTGCGGAATAACGTCAATTATTCATTGGTGTTAACCTCCTACAAGGTGAATGAGCACCGGCCAAGCACACGGCAGGTGGTTGAAGCCATTCGCGGGAGAGACAACCTGGGTGTAGTGGCCGGCATCAGCTATCTGCATTATGACCACCGCGACATCAGGGAGATCAGCGAATACTTGGAGGCCGGCCTTATCAAAGGTCTGAAGCTCTATCCTGGTTACGAACCGTTCTACCCCAACGATACCCGATTGAAACTCGTGTACGAAATGGCGGTGGAATACGATGTACCGGTCATGTTCCACTCTGGCGACACGTACGCACCTACCGGTAAGGTGAAATTCTCGCACCCATTGCACATTGATGACCTGGCGGTGGATTATCCCGACCTGAAGATCGTGATCTGCCATGTTGGAAACCCATGGATCAGGGATTGCATGGAAGTGGTGTACAAGAACAAGAATGTGTATGCAGACATATCCGGTCTTGTGCTGGGCGATTTCTCCGAGAAGTTTGAACGCTTCATGAAAAAGGAGATCGAAGAGATGATCACCTTTGCAGGAGACCCTAATTACCTGCTCTACGGTACAGACTGGCCTATTTCAAACATGGATTCCTATCTCAAATTCATGGACCAGCTTGATCTGGCAGACGAAAAAAAGGAGCTCATTCTTTGGAAGAATGCTGCCGCGCTTTTCAAGATAGACACCAAAAAGCTGTAGCCATCACACCTTAGGTTTCCGTATCAGAACCCGATTCCGATGCGAATGCCGGGAATGATGAGGTGACCAACACCTTCCTTTTCAACAGTGGCCGTCACTTGTCCGCCTTGGTTCACGAACAGTTGATCATACTCGTAATTCACCTGCTTGTAGTTTACATTGAAAAGCAGGCTGAAATGACCTCTGTGTCTTTTCGAACGGATCTTCATTCCAAGTCCGGCCCCAGCAATGACGCCACCTTTCAACCTGTTTCCGTAATCGTCAACATTCCTATTTGCGTTATCCCAACCCTTGAAAACCATGGCATACCCAGCCTCAATGGCGTAAAATGGAGTAAAGCGACCTCTGGTAGGCCCATCTCCTGCGTGGTACAGGTACAGGGGTAGATAAACACCGGCCAACTCCTTCTTTTCCAGTCCGTTGACCTTACCATTGAAAGGATTGGAGAACACACGGTCTACACCGATACCTACACCTAGATACGCGAATCGATTGAACTTGTATCCGTTCACCATTCTCACACCTCCTTGCACATTCTCAACAAGCACCTGTAATTCGTTGAAATAGCCTTTTTCGCGCGGTTCAAGTCGCGATGAGTCCTTCGACCACATACCATGTCCCCACATTCCATGCCCCCATGGACCGCGGTTGTCGTAAGTGTATTCTTTCTTCTCTTTCGTGATTCGGTCAACATTCTCAATCTTCACCGCAAATACGTTTCCGTCTTTCGATTCAATCTTGTAGCTCACGTTCGGCACGGTTTCAATGATCATTCCTTTGTAGATGCTACCATCCTTCAGGTAGATCACATCTTGCATTCCCTGCTGCGCCAAAGCCATTGTTGGTAGCAATGCGAGCACGAATGCCAGTTTCTTTACTATCGTTTTCATTGTATTCTGATTTGGTTCTGTAACACGGGCAACCGACCGATTGTTGCAAGCGGTCCTTTCCACACTTCGAATTTCGAACGTATTTCACAGATAAGCACTGATACATTGCGCGTTGAAGCATGATGTAGATCAGTTGCTTGGATCTGAGGTGTTTCAGGCATGATATATGCCTTTATCCACGCTCATCACCAAGCAAACGAAATGCTTTCTTCGCAAATGGAAATGAACAGTGATATGGAAGGATTGAAACAGGCGATCGGTTTGCTTGTTCTATCGGTAATGCTGCTGGGCTGCGAGCACCCTCGGCCCGTTACCGAACCAGTAACGGAGGTAACCTCCATGGTACCGATTGTCGTGGAAGACACGCTGATCACGGAACAGGTTGCTCCTGACGTTTCAGAAAAGCAAGTCCCGATCGATTCAACGAAGAAGCAAAAACGGAAAACCGCTCCTGAAGCGGAACCTATTCACTTCACCAGAATGATGCAGTTTCCTGGAGACGCGCAATGGAACGGAAAGCCCATGGTGCAACAGTACGACCTGAAAAGTAGCTTACTGCAATCCGTGCCGGATACACTCAAGAGATTGGCGCTTGAGTCGTACGCTTCGTACAAATCGTTCTTTCCAAGATCGATATCTGACGATTTTGAAAATGGCATCTCCACCGAACACGTGCATTATCCTCCCCGACTCGTTTTTGAATTTCAACTGTTTGAAAACGAATTTCAGGGAAAACCTTACGCCATCCGAACGGTAGTGGTGAAACGCACGCGAGAAGGGGAACTTTACATTGAGGAGTAAAACCGCTCGCAACGTGTGCTGAACTTCAAGCGGAGCGACATTTTTATGGATCCATCGCGCACCAACCATGCTGCGCAACAAGCTAATGGCGATATTCGCAGAAGCATGAAAACCCTATATCAGGCAGTCAGCGAATATGTAAAGAAGGATTTCTCCCTCCTCGCTTATGGTGGCACCATGCTCCTACTGGCTGTGGCCATGTTCGTCAACTATAGTCCGACCATTGACCTCAATTGGTTCGATGTCCGTGCAGGATTTTATCCGCGCTTTGGCTACTACACACTATTGTTCGGTGGCACGTATTTCCTAACGGCTGTGATTGCTGCTAAAGGCGCGGACAAGGCATTTCTGCAGGATTACCGATTCTGGATACTGGGAGCGCTGTTCGTATTCATTGCCACCATCCCGAAGTTGCACATCCTCAAACTGGTCGATGCGCGCGCTCACGGATGGAATCTTCATGAGATGGTATTCGTTTCGAGAAGTCATTTTTTCGTGCATCAGATGGTGATTTCGTTGGCTGGTCTGGCATTGGTCCGGTCTCTTTTTGGCAAGTGGGTGGCCATGGAATTCGGTTTCAGGGCTGATTGGCAGGCCCTTCGCCCCTATTTCCTCGTGTTGCTTTTGGTAGCTCCATTGGTCATTGCTGCATCTTTCTTCCCAGACTTTCAGAAGGCCTACCCACAGTACAAACCGTGGCAGCACGAGCATGTGTTCGGCCTGTCGGTCGTGCAGCGCGCGGCAATTTTCGAAGCGTGCTACTCAACCGGATTCGTGGCTGTGGAGGCCATTTTCCGCGGTGCATTGGCCATGACCATGATCAAAGTGATGGGAACACGGGCGGTGCTGACCATGGCTTCGTTCTACTGCGTATTCCATTTCGGGAAGCCGGCTGGCGAAGCAATAGGAGCCTTTTTCGGTGGTTACGCATTGGGTGTTCTGGCCATTCACAGTAAGAGCATTTTAGGCGGACTCATCGTTCATTTGGGCGTGGCCATGTTGATGGAATCAATGGGTTATCTGCATTACTTCTTTTGAGGTATTCCTTATTTAAACCATCCAACAATACCTTTGTCCACTGAATCGATCTTACTGAAACATGTCAAAAACACGAAAAATCCTTGTACCGATAGTCCTCCTTCTCGGAGTGATACAGTTCATCCCACACCAACGGGAAACGACCACATCAGAGACCGGTGCCGAATTCACGACAGACAATCAAGCTGTACAGAACATACTTGATAAGGCCTGTATGGACTGCCATTCCAACCAGACCACTTATCCATGGTATGCGAATGTGGTGCCCGTCAACTACATGATAGACAACCACGTGAAGGAAGGCCGGGAGCATCTTGATCTGTCGGAATGGAACAACTACCCAGCGGAAGACCGGAAGCACGCCATCAAGGAAATAATAGAAGTTGTTGAGAAGAAGGAAATGCCAATGCTCTTCTATTGGTTGGTGCATTGGGATGCAAAGCTGACAGATGCTGAAAGAGCAACGTTGGTCGAGTATTTTCAAAGTATCTAGATCAGAGAATTGAAGGCGGAGCCAGCGATGGCCGGCAAGACTGCCATGGTGGCACTCCCCAACAGAAACAATGAACGAATTTGAACTCATATCCGACTTCAAGCCCATGGGCGATCAGCCCACGGCCATCAAACAGTTGGTTGAGGGGGTGAATGCTGGCGATGCGCACCAGGTGCTGCTTGGTGTAACAGGTTCGGGAAAGACCTTCACCATGGCAAATGTGATTGCCGAGACCGGAAGACCTACGCTCATTCTCAGTCACAACAAGACACTTGCTGCCCAGCTTTTCGGAGAGTTCAAGCAGTTTTTTCCGCACAATGCGGTAGAATACTACGTTTCGTATTACGATTACTACCAACCCGAAGCTTACCTTCCTGTTACGGACACGTACATTGAGAAGGACCTTCAGATAAACGATGAGATAGAGAAGCATCGGCTCAGTGCCGCTTCCACCCTGCTTTCGGGCAGAAGGGATGTGATCGTGGTTTCTTCCGTATCGTGCATTTACGGCATTGGAAATCCTACCGATTTCTCCAACAATACCATTGGAATACATGTGGGCCAGCTCATCAGCCGGGAAAAATTCCTGCACAGCCTTGTATCCAGCCTTTATGCACGGGCCAACGAAACCCTCGAACGGGGCCAATTCAGAGTAAAAGGAGACACTGTGGATGTGTACCTGGCCTATGCCGACCACGCTTTCAGAGTATTCTTTTTCGGTGATGAGATCGAAGAAATAGAGAAAATAGACCCACGGAGCGGTTCTACCTTGGAGACCTTGCAACGGGCGGTGATCTACCCTGCCAACAATTTCGTGACCTCCAAGGATACGCTTCTGCAGAAGATATGGGAGATACAGGAGGACATGGTGAAGCAGGTGGATTACTTCAAACAGATCGGTAAGCCGCTAGAAGCCAAACGCTTGCAGGAACGGGTTGAATACGACATTGAAATGATGCGGGAGCTCGGATACTGTTCAGGCATAGAGAATTATTCGCGCTATTTTGATGGTCGTGCAGCCGGAACGCGGCCGTTCTGCCTGCTTGACTATTTCCCAGACGATTTCCTCATGTTCATTGATGAAAGTCATGTAACGGTATCGCAGATCGGAGCCATGTACGGAGGTGACAGAAGCAGAAAAGTGAATCTGGTAGACTACGGATTCCGGCTTCCATCGGCCATGGACAACCGTCCACTGAAATTTGAGGAATTCGAGGCACTCACCAATCAACTCATCTACGTTTCTGCTACTCCGGCAGATTACGAATTGGAAAAGAGCGGTGGCATCGTTGCCGAACAGATCATACGCCCTACAGGTCTCTTGGACCCGGTGATTGAAGTACGCCCAAGTGTGAATCAGGTGGATGACCTACTCGACATGGTTGACAAGACCGTGAAGAAGAACGAACGTGTGCTGGTGACCACACTGACAAAAAGGATGGCTGAGGAATTGGCCAAATACATGGCAAGGCTGAACGTCAACTGCCGTTACATTCACTCCGAAGTGGATACGGTGGAGCGGGTGGAGATTCTACGTGACCTCCGCTTAGGTAATTTCGATGTGTTGATCGGGATCAACCTGCTGAGAGAAGGTTTGGATCTACCCGAGGTAAGTCTGGTGGCCATTCTCGATGCCGATAAGGAAGGCTTCCTGCGTTCGGCCCGCTCGCTTACACAGACTGCCGGAAGGGCTGCGCGGAATGTGAACGGCTTGGTCATCATGTATGCCGATACCATCACCAAAAGCATGAAACAGACCATTGACGAGACCGAGCGGAGACGCGAAAAGCAGATCAAGTACAATACCGACCATGGTTTGGTGCCTACCGCGCTCAATAAATCGCGTGAAGCCATCATGAGCCAGACGTCCGTTGCCGGTTCCATGAAACGGAAGATGAAGTATGATGTACAGTCAGACATCAACCAAGCTGCCGAAGAAGGTATTGAGTACCTCAGCAAGGATGAACTCAAAACAAGACTCGGTCAGACCCGCGTTCTGATGGAGCAGGCCGCGAAGGAATTGGATTTTCTTGAAGCTGCTCGCTTGCGCGATGAGATGAAAATGATCGAATCGCAGATAAATTCCTGATACGGTTCGAAGCGCACTCTACAGCTCCCCACTTTCCACTTTCTGCACGATCTCCTCGATCAATTTATCGTCTCCCTGTGGATCGTACTCCGATTTCAGGTCGTAATCGAACATCTTGGCGATGCCTTGAAAGAACCATGCGGTGAATCCTCCGCGGAACTCCTTCACGATGTCGTATGAAACACTCCCCGTCTCCCTGTCGAGCAGCTTGATAAGTATTCTTCCCTGTGTGAAGGATAGCTTGGTCAATTCGCCTTCGTAATCGCGTTTGATCTCCTTCTCCAACTCCTTCATTCTCTTCTTCCGTTCGCGACTGTTCATGTGCGCCACTTCGGCCTCCACTTCTCTCATCCGTTGGCCTGCCAGCTTCGCATAGGGCAACACCTTCTTCACGTGGCGGGTGAGCTTGTAGTATTTCTTCTCCTCTTTCTTGGACCTGAACACACGTTTATCTGCCGCCTTTGCAGCAGGTAGCAGTACCATGGGGATGGTATCTCCATCCACGATCGTGGCGTTGTAAAGTCTACCGTTTATAAGAGCAGATGCCGTCTGTGGTTCGGTCGTATTCGGTGAGAAATCAGCCTTGCTTTTAAGTAGAGAGCTCTTCTTTTTCACCACGGTGGTATCCTGAGCCCAGACCGTGTTGAGCCCGACCAACAATAATCCCAGAAAGAGTGTTTGCAACCGCATTGGTAAAAGATAGGCAACTTTCGAGCCAATGGGATTCATTGCCCGATGCAGGTGGTCAAGTCCGGTTGGTTTTCCACCTCGACACCGAGGTTGCGGCACCTGTGAATGAAGGGACCTGAGAAGCGGCCTGTTCTGTGAGAACGGTCATCAAAGCGGCAATCTCCTTCTCGGCCTCATTTTCAACCACCAATTCTTCTGGACTGAAGTGATCCTTCACAAAACCGGTGTCAAACTTACCGGAAGCAAATGCCTCGTGCTGCATGACGAATTTGCAGAATGACAAGGTGGTCTTCACACCTGTGATCTGATACTCATCGATGGCCCGTACCATCTTGGCACGCGCCTCATCCCTATTCTCAGCATGTACTGCCAATTTGGCTATCATCGGGTCGTAATAGATCGGAATGTCCATTCCTTCTTCAAAACCATCATCCACTCTCACACCTGCGCCTTGAGGCCGTACATAACGCTCGAGTTTGCCGATGTCGGGCAGAAAGTTGTTCTGCGGATCCTCAGCATACACCCGCGACTCGATGGCATGACCGTGGATACGCAGGTCTTCCTGCCTGAAGGAAAGTTTCTCACCTCTCGCAATGCGTATCTGCTCCTTCACAATATCGATCCCGGTTATCATTTCGGTTACGGGATGCTCTACCTGAAGACGCGTATTCATCTCAAGGAAGTAGAAATTCAGCTTGTCGTCCACGAGAAATTCAACAGTGCCTGCTCCAACGTAACCGCAAGCCCGTGCCACATCCTTGGCGCACTCCCCCATTCTATTCCTCAGCTCGGCTGAAACGACAGATGATGGTGCTTCCTCCACCACTTTCTGGTGTCTTCTTTGGATGGAACATTCGCGTTCGAACAAGTGAACCACATTGCCATGCGTATCTGCCAGCACTTGTATCTCTATGTGTCGTGGTGAATTGACGAACCGCTCGATGAACACGGCCCCGTTTCCGAACGAGGAAGTAGCCTCGCTGATGGCCAGATTCATTTCCTCTTCCAGCGAGCCTTCATCGAACACGATACGCATTCCCTTTCCGCCACCTCCCGCAGATGCCTTTATCATTACCGGAAACCCGATCTCCTTGGCGGTGGAAATGGCCTCTTGCAGGTCTTCCACAGCTCCGTCTGTTCCAGGAACAAGAGGAATGTCGTAGCTTTTCACAGCCGCCTTGGCAGAAAGCTTGTCGCCCATGATCTCCATGGAATGCGCGGATGGACCAATGAGCGTTACACCAGCCTTTTCCAACGCATTGGCGAAGCCCGCATTCTCTGAAAGGAAACCGTAACCGGGATGTACACCATCCACGTTCAGCTCTTTACAAATTTGAATGATCCTGTCTCCAAGAAGATAGCTCTGATTAGATGGTGGCGGTCCTACACACACAGCCTCGTCTGCATATCGCACATGTAGTGCGTTCCTATCTGCCTCCGAATAAATTGCTACCGTTTTGATGCCCATTTCGCGGGCAGAACGCATGATGCGCAGTGCGATCTCACCTCTATTTGCTACCAGAATCTTATCCATCCGCTCCTTTTTGAAGGACGGCTAAATTAAGCATTGCGATAAACGAAAGTGAAATGCGAATACTAACCCAG
>JBFHEW010000042.1:0-10387 GCA_041583955.1 Bacteroidia bacterium
CACTATCCCAAGTTCTGATGGTGAGTTTCACCTCGCCATAACCGGCAGAGATTCCGTAGGCCTCTTCGCCCATCTCAATTTGAATGGGCGTGACCTGCTTGAAGTCATCGCGGTTGCGCGGAACCTGCAATGCATCTGTGTTCTTCAAAATCTCGGCAATGGCCATTGCGGGGTTCACGCCCATATCCGGTTCACCGGCATGCGAGGTTTTCCCATGCAGTTTGATGATGATGCTCTGTACGGAAGCCGTAAAACTGTTGGGCCGACACACGACCTGGTGCAACGGATAGCCTGGCAGATTGTGCAACGCAACCACATGGTCCGGTCTTATCTCTTCAAACTGAGGATCTTCGAGCACGGCCTTGGCGCCTTCGCCATTTTCCTCGGCCGGTTGGAACAACAGGACCACCTTGCCCACTTTTGGTCGGTTCTTGCAGTAATGGGCGGCCACTCCTGCTACAATGGCCATGTGGCCATCGTGTCCGCATTTGTGCGACACGTTATCCACCTCGGATCGGTGGTCGAAGGTGTTGATCTCTTTGATGGGCAGCGCATCCAACTCGCACCGTACAAGTACTGTTGGCCCGCTATCGAAATAGGTGTAAACCGCAGCCACTCCGGTTCCGCCAATACCTTCAATGAGTTTGGTAGGCTTATACGAGCCTACGAACCCTGCAATGCGTTTGGCGGTCTCCGTTTCATGACCCGAAAGTTCGGGATGGCGGTGCAGCACCTTGCGGAGCTTTGTAAGTAGTTTGGTAGGTATGTGCGCTTGTTTTGCCAAATTATCAGGTTGTTTCAGTTGATGATGAAGTAATAAGCTGGACGACCGCGAAACTCAGGGCAGAAATAGATATCCCGAAGAAATTCCCGTCCAACCCGTATGGAAGTTCCATATCGGAGAGAATGAGTACAAGGGTAGTCATTCCACCTAAGACCATGGCAAAAAGGGCTGCCAAGGGCGATGGCTTCTTGAGTATCAACATGCCCAGAACAGGTACAAACAGCCCTGAGACCATGAACGCGTAGGAATAGAGCATCAGCTCCAGCACATTCTGCATCATGGTGGCCAAAACAATGGCTATGATACCAATGCCCAATGTTGCCAACTGAGACCAGCGCAGGCTGGTGTTGCTGCCATGCTTCACTTTTCCGAGCACGTCTGTGAGGAAGTTGCCGGAAGCTGCCATCAGGCAACTATCGGCCGTTGACATGATGGCTGAGAAATAGGCAGACATCATCAGGCCCATCAGTCCAATGGGAAGAATATTGCTCAGCAGAAGCGGCAGGCCGAGTTCGGCATCCAGACCTCCACTTGCGGGATAGCCTACTGCCGCAAACATTCCCTGCTCGAACGCCACCCGACCGAAAAGCCCAAGGATAACGCCCATGAAGGCCATCACGGGCCATTCGAACAGTCCGGCTATTTTCCATGCCTTCTTGGCGGTTGCCTCATCTCTACAGGCATAGATACGCTGATACAACGTCATGCCTACGAACCAGATAGGAACAATGGTAATGGCCCAGTTGAAGACCTGAACGAACGACACATTACCGAGTTGAAGCATTTCCGGTTGCACAATGGAACCGATCACTTCCCAACCACCGATCTTATGGTAACCGACCGGAATACCAATGAAAACCAATCCGAACATGAGGATGAGCCACTGAACCGTATCGGTGTAAATGACGGCCTTGATACCACCGATAACGGTGTAGACCACTGCAATGACCCCCATGATCAGCACCGCTTGCTGAATGCTGATGCTCGGAAACGTGGCTGCGGCCAACTTGGCACCGGCCAAGATCTGCGAACTGGTGAATCCGACATAACCGATCAACGAAATGATGCCCGCAATGAACGCCACGCGGGCATTGTAGAAGAATTCGAGCGCCTGCGGAAAACTGAGGAAGTTGTGCTCCTTGGCAATAGGGTACACCTTGGGAATGAGAAAAACGGCACTGAGCCACGCACCCAGCAATCCGGTGAAAAGCATCCAGCTACCGGAAATGCCCATGACGAAACCTAGGCCACCCAGCCCGATGGAAAAGCCTCCTCCCACATCGGTTGCCACCACGGAAAGTCCGACATGACCGGCTCCGAGCGTGCGCCCTCCAACGTAGTAATCCTCTTCCGACTCGTTCTTATTGAGGAAATAAACACCCACGCCCAACATGGCAATGAGGTAGGTAAGGAATATGGTCAGGTCTATCCAATGAATGCCCATATTATCGCTTCAGACGCATTTCGAGATACGGATTGGTAAAGCCGTACTTCTCGTAAAGTTTCTTAGCCGGATTGTTCGCTTCAACGTGTAACGCAATATCGCCCTTGGCGAAATGGAGGGTCTCTTCCATGAGCCTCTTGCCAATGCCTTTGCCCCGATGGTCCTTGTCGGTAGCAATGTAAACCAGAATATTCTCAGGAATGTAGCCGCCCATGCCTGTTCTGTTAACGATAACGGCTCCGGTGATGTCGCTGCCATCGTACGAAACAAGGACAAACCCACCGAACGATGTCGTCTCCTTCACGGCATAATTGATGCACTTGAGGATGTCTGCCTTGGGGTCGCCATACTGTTCAAGGTTTTTGTGCAGAAAGCCCACTATTTCCCTTTTCTCCAACTCCGATGGCCGTTTAAGCGCATCGAATACTTTCGTTTCTATCATAACACAAAATATTTGGTTCGCCCAATGGTAACATCATTGGGCGGAATTCCAAATTTTGAGGGCGTTTTTTCTAAAAATCCGCTTTGATCGTCAACGGAGTTTCACGTTGATCTCCGGAGCATCGACCAGATGGAATGTGGCTGAGGCCAGTTTCACCTTCCCGTTACTGGCTTCCACTTTGGTCAGCATCTGCTTGAAGAGCTCGGTCTTGGTGACGCGTCTTCTGTTATAGATCACTACATACCGTAGCGTGAATTCCACCCAATTGTCGTTGGCGATCATGGAAACCATAGGTGTGGTCTGGGCATCTTCGAGCAGGTATTTACGCTGCAGTTCGTGCCATTTCTGCAACGACCGCGAAGGCAGCTCGCCCGCAATGGAGTTGCCCACTTCTTCGAGCATGGATTGAGCCAGTCCGTAATCACTCCCGTAAGACACCGGGATCTTTATCTCGTCCCACAGGAACGGGAAATCGCCACTGTAATTGAACACGGGTTCCTTGAAAACGAAACTATTGGCAATGAGCACGATGCGGCCGTTGTAGAGGTCGCCATCCACCCACTGTCCGGTTTCCATGACGGTGGTGCGCAACACGCCAATGTCCATCACATCGCCTTTTATGCCGCCCAATTGAACGCGGTCGCCCGTTTTGTAAAACCCACCGAAAACGATGGCCAACCAACCGGCAAACGAGGCGATCACCTCTTGCAGTGCGAATGCGATACCGGCACCGGCCACACCGAGGGCCACGGTAAACCCTCCCAATTTATCGCTGTACACGATGGAAACGAGAAGGATGGTGAGCATATAACCTATGAAGGTTCCGAACTTCTTGGCGCGGTACCGATGATCCGTATCTGAAATACGCGAAAGCAGGTTTTTCTGGATGGCCTTTACGATCAACCAAACGATGAGAATGCCCAAGAAGACCGTGGCAAGTTTGCCAACCGTGGGATTGAACAGGAATTCGTGCAGTTTCTCTTCCATCACTTCTCTATCTTAACGTTGAAACCGGGCTGTTTGTAATCTTTCGGGATGTATTGTGGTGGAATGGTGAGAATGTTTCCATCCCGTGCAGCTCGATAATGTGGCGAGAGTATCTCAATACCGGCCTCATTGAACGCGTCTTGAATGTTGGCGTGCATGTCGGAATAGATACGTGCAGCGATCTCGGGCGTGTCGGTGTATGCGTTCAACTGATAGCTCACATAGAAATCGTCCAAGCTGGTTTGTAGAATGAACGGCTTCGGTTCCTTGTTGATGTCGGCCGTCTTCATGGCTGCACCAATGAGGAGCTCGTGCACAGTACGCCATGGAACATCGTAACCGATGGTGACGGTTGTATGAAGAATGAGTCCGCGTTCTTTGGCGCTGGTGCTGTAGTTGATGGTGCTTCCATTGAGAATGGCGGCATTCGGAATGGTGACCTCTTCGTTCTTAATGGTACGTAGTCGTGTAACGAGCATGGTCTTTTCCAGTACATCGCCTACCGTTTCTCCGATCTTCACTCGGTCTCCGATCTTGAAGGCACGCATGTACGTGATGACCAATCCGGCTATGATGTTGCTGATGGCAGAAGATGAACCCAGTGAGATGAGCAGACCCAGAAACACGCTTACGCCTTGAAAGGCGGGCGAATCGCTACCGGGCAGGTATGGGAAGATGATGATGAACGCGAAGGCGTAGATGATGATCCGTAACAGACTGAAGGTCGGTTCGGCCCAATCAGGGTAGAACCCAGGAATGACCAGCTTTCCCACTTTGACCTCGTTGCTCATGAACCTCATGAACTTGACGATCTGATACGTGATGGCAGAGATGACCGCAATGGTGATCATTTCGGGTACGTAGCCGATAAGTGCATGGAAGAACATCTTCACCGGATCGGTAACGTAATGGATCAGCGTGCTGGCAATTCCTTTGGTGGAAGGGAAAATGCTGAACAGGATGGGCAATGCCAGATACACCACCACAATGATCAGCACCCATTTTACCGCGTTCAAGATCCAGGACAGGAATTGTTTTTCGCGCTCCTTGGAAAGGAACTCATAGTTACGGAATTTGACACCCGTCAGCAGCGTTTCGCTTTTCAGGACCGCTTTTGCCGCCAGGGCAGCGAACCATTTGTTCAGGTACCAGATCACCAGAATGAGAACGACCAGCACCAGCAGCAGCATCCCTAACCGCATCAGTGTGTGCATCAGTCCGGTTCGGTCGCGGTAGTCGGCCACACCTGCGCTCACCTTTTCAAGGTATAGTTCGGCCACTTCCGATCGGGTCTTGTCAAGCCAGAACGCGTCACGGTCGGTCACGCTTAAAAGAATGATCTCGTCATGCACAAGGTCATGGCTTTCATCGCCCGGAATGACTTTCAGAAGTTCGGCATTGAAGATGTTGTCGTCTACCAACCACTCCAACTTCTTGGAGATGTTCTCTGCCCGAACGGCTGCGGTAAACGGACCGATCTTGGAGTAGATATAGAAAAGCGTGTCGTCAAAGAACACCACCGGAATGCCTACGGTGCTATTGCGGAGCGAATCCACCTGCTGCTTCACCCGTGCTTCGGTCTGTGCCTTTGCTGCTTGCAGTGAATCCAAACGGGCCTGCAATTCGGCTTTCTTACGGCTGTCTGCTGCGGTCAATTCTGCGATCTGCTGCTGCAGCTGCTGTTGCTGCAGACTGTCTGCATACCGGGCCGAATCGACCTTAGCGAGCAGCTCGTCACTCTGTTCCAGCTTATCAGAGACAAGGCTGTCCTTCCTTGCCTGTTTCAGACTGTCCACCTGCGCAAATGCGCTGCTTACCGTTACTACGGCAAGTATCACTGCAATGGTCTTCATGTATGTTCGCATATGCTTCAAGCTTATTCTGTTTTTTTCCGTTCATTGAATCTGATCCGCCAACTCACTCCGGTGCTTACGAACCAGTCGTCCTGTACATTGAATGGGCCATATCCTCCTAAAACATCCAGTTGGAGGTCGGGATTGATGAGAAAGGCGAAGCCGCCATCCACACTTCCATTCCAGTAGCCCTTTCCCATATTGGCGTATTGCTCTGCAAAAATGCTCACGAAATCGGTGATCACGAATCCGATGTTGATAATATAGAAGGCCTCAGGAATTTCGCTGTTGCCATCCCAAACGGCACCCCAATTGGTTGTAAGGCCGAACCGTTTTCCGAGGTTCTGAGCCGTCATGACGGTGATCTTGGGCGCCACTTGCTTGGGTCTGAAGTCCTTGCTTACTGCCGGAACACCCAGGTTGAATTGGAACCCTACCGAGGGAATGATGCCTTTTCCTTCGTAAACGTTGCTCCTCAGTCTGACGGAGAAAGCACTGACGCCTTGATCCAGGGTTTCGCTTTCGCCCGCGAAACTCCTTGTCCGTGCCAGATCGTTCCGATACGCCACTCCGATTCCCATTTCGAACCGCTCGGTGATGCCCATACGGACAACGACATCGCTGCCAATGACACGGCCATCTGTTTTTCCGAAGAACTGTTTCCTGAAAGCATACTGACCGTAATCTACCCCAGCCTGCACCTGCAACACCCTGGCTCCGGTTGTAAAAGGTCCGATGGACTGACCCGGTCGTCCACTTCGAATGGTCTCGGCATATTGTGCCGTTCCCTGTGATGGCAGAAACAGAACCACGACCAACAGGAGGAACAGATATCGGAAATAGCTTGGAAACGTACTCATTGAACTCAAAAGCGAAAGAATGTCCACTGTTTATCTTTCAAATGTTGACTGACATTCAATCAAATCACAGATGGTAACAAGATAGGTAAATTACGTATAGGCAATTCTCATACTGGATGACGCCAATCACTTATCATCCTGATTAAACGTTCCCGTTTCCATGAAAGCATCACGCCCTCAACGGGTTCGTGCCATGGCTACTTGGGCACAGGTCTCTGCACTCATGGCCTTGTCATGATCTCGATCTCAACTTTGCGGTCGTCCATATTTGACGGGCCTGTTGCGAACTTCTTTCCATGATACTGCAACTTGAGCCGCTGTTCACTCACTCCACGCGATTTCAGGTAATTGTATACCGCCTCTGCCCGGAATTTGGATATCTTGACGTTGTATCCATCCTCTCCCAGGTTGTCTGCAAATCCGGAAATGATCAGGATGGTGGATGTATCCTGATTGACCGTTTTTGCGAGGTAAGCCAATATGTCCCTTTGATCGGCACTTATGGACCATTGGTTCACTGGAAAGTAAACGTCCATGAATTTACTTCCAGATGGAATGGCTGTTGGGGATGCAGGCGCAACCTCGGGCTTCTCAATGACCTTGGTCTCTTTCTGATTGACAATGACATTGACAGGCGTGGGAGCGGGTGTCGGCTGGTTCGGCTGCCCTTCCAATTGCTTGATCCTGTCCTTGAGTATCTGATTCGATTCGGCCTGTGCCTTCACCAATTCCCTTACCAATTGCTGATTGGTGGCATCGGCATTTGTAAGAGGCTGATTTCCTGTTGAACCCGTGAGCTGAGATTGCATGACCCGAAGCGTTTTCAGCATTTCAAGCATCACAGAATCCTGAAGGGTGCTGGTCTGTGGTGAAGGCGCAGCCGTACTCACCGGAATCGGAACCCCTACGACCGGAGCAACGGTCCGTGGTTGCTGAGGAGGGTACTGAAGGTCGATATTGATGTTGGACGGTGTACTCTCGGATGGTTGAGTAGTATCACTCGGCCTTTCGTACGGAGCCGGAGTAACGGGCTGCGAAACGGGCGCCTGCTGCGCTGGGCTTTGTACCACAACTACCGTTGAAGGAGTGGGCTGCGCAGGGATCGGCTGTTGAACCTGCGGTCGGGCCGTGTCTGTAACGGCCCTGTTGGACTGATCCACACGCAACGGATCGGAAATTGACCTTGCAGCGCCTAGTTGCAATCTATCTTCCATGGTGGGTTCGTCAGAACCATCGGTAAACCGTGCGTCACCATCTCCAATTCTGATGCTTGCTTCAAACCTTGAACTATCGACCGTAGATGGTGCGATGGTGTCCGCTTGCGCTTCCTGCAGTGTTCCTTCCAACGAATCGACCGCAGCGATCCGTGTAGAATCGGTAGATGGATCATTTACACCGGCCGCTGCTACAAGCAATGTATCCGGTTGAACGGTGAGAATGGAACGCTGGTCGGGAACCGGGTTGAACACCTCGTGCTCTTTTCCGACAAAATAGGACGGGGCGTTGAAATCGGATTTACGGAGCCTGAAATTGATGTGTGTAGATACTCCGAACTGTTGTGTAAGACCTCCGCCTCCGAAGCTTGAAAAATTGGCATTGTTCAATGCGTACTGAAGCGAAGAGAACAGATTGATATTGATCCTATCGGACACTCTGAACTTCACTCCCACCTCCCCTGCGGCCACCCAGTCGCTGTTCTTAATGCTGAGCTCGACATACTTCGCGCTGTAGTTCGCGTAACCTCCACCCAGAGCGATATAGGGTGCCACTGTTGCGCGCTCGCTTATGATCAGATCATTATCGAACGTGTAAACCACCGCAAGCAACATGCGCGAATCGTGCTGTAAGGTGCGCGAGTTGAAAAAGGATTTATTCAGGTCCAACCTCATCGAGAAAGAAGGCGACAGCCGAGGCTGTACCTGAATGCCGTAGAAATACGAACGCAGGCTTTGCGGATAGGTGATGGCATTGCTGTTGGTGGCAATTCCGCCCTTCACGCCAATCCTCCAACTGTACACATCCTGCTGAGCCTTTGCACCAACAGAGACCCAAAGTAAGACGGTCAGTACCAGGCCGATGTGGGTTCTCATCCTCATTTTATCATTCCTAGCCAAAGTCCGAGCTCAAGACTTACACCTATCTGCGGGCTGATGTAAACACCATTGAAATTGAATTGGGCCGTTGGTTGCTTCGTTTGTAAGGTAACGATGCCTGCATGCACCCTCAGGATATTGAGGACACGATAACCATAGCCGATATAAAAGGGTCGTTGTATGATGGGTCCGGTGGCTTCGCTCGACCCGAAATCAAAGTTCATTAGCGCCACACCGAAACTGACAGAGCTGTTGCTCCAGAAAGGTTTGGCAAAACCCTTCCGTCCCAGAGGGACTGAGAATCCGACAGATGGTGCAATTCCGTAGGAATTCTGACTGGGTCCGGCCGTGCTGAAAGTGGTAATGACGCCTGCATTGATAGGAATGACATATTTTACTTTCTCGGTCTCGTAGTCTTCCATCACTCTTCGGTCCTGTTGCACAAGCAGATCGGAGCCGATGAATTGTGCCACTTCCTTTCTTACCATTGCTTGAATTTCCTGTAGGTTCCTCTCGAGGTATTTCACCCTGATGGAGCCCTTATCATCGCCCTGCTCTTTCTGCATGTTGAATTTGGCCTTGCGCAATTTCAGTTCATCTATCTGATTGAGCTTGTCTTCCACCAGATCGGAAAAACCATTGAATCTGAGCCCATTGGCAGACCGATACATCCGTGTTCCTTCCCTTACGATCGCGTCCAGATCCTGAATGATCAGTTTCGGGTTCTTACGTAGCCGCACCTGCGTTGCATTCGATTCCACCATTTGCCGTATGTAGGCATCAAGCGCATCGTTGATCAAATCCTGAAGCTTCTGTTTCTCATCCTTTTGCACAGAGCGGAAATAAGAAAGTACGATGGTGTACTTGGAGTTGCCGACCAACTTATACTGCACAGGAATGGAAAACATGTTCAACTGACCTTGAAAAGGGTTGCGCCACGAACTTGCGTGCAAGGGGTCTTTGGCGGTGTTGGATGTGCGGAACACCTCCACTTCCACCATGCTGGTATTGGGAGTAATGCCTCCGTTCAGGATCCAATGAGAACCGGCAGGTAGCCTTTCGCTCTCGTTGAACCAGTTCTTTTCGTAATTGTAGTTGACGGTTTTGTACTGCGCAAAGCCGAGTTGGGCTACCATCAGCAGCATCAATAAACTAAGGGTTTTCTTCATTTTCATCTCCGCGATTCACGTAATCGGACTTGCTCGAAGGTACGTCAGAACCGTGATCGATTCCTGATGAATCTCATGGAAAAAAGAAGCGATCATCTATCTACCCGATAGACCTTGTCGCTGTGGCCGAGGCGATAACGGTCGCACAGTTCATTGCCCACCTCGCTGGCAAGATCAACGCGCTGCACTCTAAAGCCCACAGCCTCCAACTTGGAGGGATAATCGAGACCATACAATCGCACGTGGTCCTTCTGCCAATAGTGCTTTACGCGGTCTTCTTCTGAGGTGATGGTCGGGTCTTCGAGCGTGGTCTGGCGCTTGTAATCGACCGGCACCTGAAAAATGCCGAATCCGCCCGGTTTCATCACCCGGTGAAGTTCGCTCATTGCTTTGTGGTCATCATCCACATGTTCTAGCACGTGATTGCAAAAAATGACATCGAAAGTGTTGTCATCAAACGGCATGTCCTGTATGTCGCACCTCACATCTGCCAATGGCGAAAAGAGATCGGCCGTGGTAAGATCAAGGTGCTTCATTTTGCGGAAACGGCCTAAAAAAGGCTGCTCCGGAGCGATGTGAAGCATCTTGCGGGGCTTGGTGAAGAAATCGGTACGCTCTTTCAGGTAGAGCCACAGAACCCTGTGTCTTTCCAACGTAAGGCATTTGGGGCAAAGCACATTATCTCGTTTGGCAGAACCATCGTAACCGTATGGCAGGAACTTACGGAAATGCCCTTCACAGACAGGGCATTCGTA
>JBFHEW010000043.1:0-10247 GCA_041583955.1 Bacteroidia bacterium
CAGAATCATCCGTGGCCAAGGTCAACGAATCGGGGTTCACGAGTTCCAGGTATTCAAGCTCCATTCCTTCCTGTCGGTCAAGGATTTCCTTCGATTCGCGTAGTACTTCCTGAATCGACCGGTTGCCAGATAGAAGTCGCTGTATCCGTAAAAGCAGTGTGCTGATGCCCGATGCCACGTTTCTGCCGGTTTCAGACAAGCGAACATTTCGGGAGCTCATGGCCAGTCCACTTGCTTCGCGCTCCGTTGGACAACCGATTATCTCAATTCCGTAACCGAGCTTTTTGGTCATGTGTCTGAGGATGGCCAATTGCTGAAAGTCCTTTTCTCCGAACAAGGCCACATCCGGCTGGACAATATCGAACAGACGGGTCACCACCTGTACCACCCCATCAAAATGACCGGGTCTGTTGGGGCCTTCCATTCGGGCGTCCAACCCATCCATGTCGAAGGTCTTTGATAAAGGTTCGGGGTAGATTTCATCCGCACTTGGGAAGAACATGACGTTCACTCCTTCCTCTTCCAGCAGTGCTCTGTCCGACTCGAATGTGCGTGGATAATTCTTCAGGTCAGAAGGGTCGTTGAACTGCGTTGGATTGACGAACACCGAAACAACTACCGTGTCGCACTTCTGTTTGGCCTGTTTTACCAGCGAAATATGGCCTAAATGGAGCGCTCCCATGGTCGGAACGAAACCGACAGTTTGTCCAGTACTCCTTGTTGAGGAGGAGAATTGCGACATTTCTTTTGCGGTTGTAATAAGCTTCATGACGGTGCAGACCAGTGGCCGCAAAGCTAAAACGACCACTTGATAATGTCTAAAAAAAATCGTATAAGAAAGTGTCCGGCATTCCGAAAGCCCCGTCATTACTTGCTTTCAGCGCGTTTTATTTGTAAATTTGCACTCTATTTTCACCCTAAAAATCAAAACATGTCGCAAAAGGAGAGAGTGCTGTTCGTATCTCAGGAAGTTGTACCATATCTACCAGAATCTCACATAGGAAAAATAGGAAGGCACCTGCCTCAAGGAACCCAGGAAAGAGGTCGGGAAATAAGAACATTCATGCCTCGTTTCGGCTGTATCAACGAAAGAAGGAATCAACTACATGAAGTGATCCGCCTTTCTGGAATGAACCTTATCATTGATGATACGGATCATCCACTTATCATTAAAGTCGCTTCTATTCAGCCTGCCAGAATGCAGGTGTACTTCATCGATAATGAGGAGTATTTTCAGCGTAAGTTCTTCTTGAAAGGAAAGGACGGGAAGTTCTTCTCTGACAATGACGAAAGAGCTGTTTTCTTCTGCAGAGGTGTCATTGAAACGGTGAAGAAACTAGGCTGGGCCCCTGATGTGATCCATTGCCACGGCTGGATGACGGCTTTGTTGCCATTCTTCGTTAAGACGGTTTATAAGGACGATCCATTGTTCGAGAATTCGAAGATCGTGTATTCCGTATACAACGATGCCTTCGAAGGTGAACTGGACGCCCGTTTCTCAGACAAGGTTAAGTTCGATGTGCTTACGGACGAAGATGTCTCCATTTTCAACGAGCCTACACATCTTGGTCTTACCAAAGCTGCCATCAAATATGCCGATGCCATCATTATGGGTAATGAGGAATTGACGCCTGAAGCAGCTGCTCAGATCACCGGAGCTGATAAGCCGGTACTCAACTTTCAGGATGAGGATAGTTATCTGGATGCTTACTCCGATTTCTACACGGAGATTCTTGCCAGTGAATCAGTACTTGCTGATTAATGCATTTATAACAGATCTTGTACAATATTTTCGTAAGCGGAGGGTTAACCCTCCGCTTACTTATTTTTAAGAAGGAATGACCTTTCAAAACACCTCGGCACTTTTTGGATTGCTGATATTACTTCTGATCGCATCGTGTAAGGAACCCGATGGAATCGGTCTTGACGTGCTGCCTGATGGGGAAGAATTGGCAATTGCATGGATCGATACGTTCACCATAGAGGCGCGTACCATTCTCTACGATTCCGTACCTACATCAGGTTTGAATACGTACCTGATAGGCGATTTTGGCGACCCTATCTTCGGAAGGGTGCAGTCTGAACTCTTCATGCAGTACGCCCTTCCGAGCACGACTCTCGATTTCGGGTCCGGGGCCACCATCGATTCCATTATCCTCAACCTTGCATACACGGGTTCTTATGGCGCTACCGATAAATTGAAGGGAACAATGACTTTCGGTGTGTACGAATTGGAAGAACGACTTCGGAACACCGCTTCTGCCGATTCAACTTACTATTCCACCGCTACCCATGCGGTATCTACCACTCCGTTGGCAATCCATCAGTTCAGGCCCGATCTGTTCTCCAATGTGGTCTCCGGTACGGATACATTGCCCCCGTCTTTGCGTATTCCGCTCGACAACAGTTTGGGTACCCGTATTCTCAACTCAGGGAATCTGGCTTCGAATGACGTTTTTCTGCCCGAGTTCAAAGGACTGAACGTAAGACCGATCGATCCATCCATGCCTTCCGGATTCGGGTCGATACTATACTTCAATGTGGCCAGTCAGTTCTCGTGGGTCAAGTTGTATTATCATAATGACGTGGAGGACTCATTGTCTGTGAATTTTGTCACCGCGAACTCCAATGGGGTTCACACCGCATTCCGCCATGAATACGCCCCCACGGCCATTGCCGCGGCCATTGCCGACAGCACGGTTACCGGAGCGCAACGGCTGTACATTCAGTCCATGGCAGGAGTGAGAATGAAGCTTCAACTGCCCCATTTGAGGGAACTGAACAATCTAGGTGCGCTTGTCATCAATAAAGCAGAGTTGGTGGTTCCGTTGGATATTGATGTGGTAGCCGAGTATGGAGTCCCGAATAATCTGCAGCTCACAGTCATCGATTCTGCAGGGAAACCGGTTTTTCCCGTTGATTTCTTTGAGGGTTCCGATTATTATGGAGGTGTCTATGATTCTGAGAACAAGCAATACGTATTCAATATTGCGCGGCATCTGCAATCGCTACTCAACTCGACTGATGAGGATTACGGCATTTACATCACCAATTCCGGGAATGCGGTCAATGCGCGCAGAGGGGTTTTCAATGGACCTCAGCACCCGGATAGGCCGATGAAACTTAGAATGACATACACGATAATAGACTAAGCATGTGTGGTATTGTTGCTTACATAGGGAAACAAGAAGCATATCCGATACTTATTAAAGGTCTCAAGCGACTTGAGTATAGAGGATATGACAGCGCAGGAATCTGCCTGCTCAGTTCAGGACTCAATGTATACAAGTGCAAAGGTAAAGTAGCCGATCTGGAGGCCTTTGCTGCCGGACATGATATTTCGGGGTCTGTTGGTATCGGTCATACCCGATGGGCCACGCATGGCGAGCCGAACGATGTAAACGCACACCCGCATTATTCCGGTAACGAGAAGTTGGCCATCATCCACAACGGAATCATTGAAAACTATGATTCGCTGAAGAAGGAGCTGGTGAAACGTGGGCACGTGTTCAAAAGCGACACAGATACTGAGGTGCTCATTCATCTTATAGAAGATGTTCAGAATAATGAGAATCTACCGTTGGTTGAGGCGGTGCGTTTGGCGCTGACACAAGTGGTAGGCGCTTATGCCATTGCTGTAATGGATAAAGACGACCCGAACGTGATCATCGGAGCCAAAAAAGGCAGTCCTATGGTTGTCGGTATCGGAAAGGACGAATACTTCCTTGCATCGGATGCAACTCCCATCATTGAGTACACGAACGAGGTGGTTTACCTTGAAGACGAGCAGATTGTGGAGTTGCGGGTCGGTCAGGATCCTATTGTACGTTCCATTGAAAACGAGGTGATGACTCCGTATATCCACGAGCTGGAGCTACACTTGGAAGCACTGGAGAAGGGAGGCTACGAGCATTTCATGCTGAAGGAGATATTCGAACAGCCCCGTTCTATTTCAGACAGTATGCGCGGTAGGTACCATGTGCAGTCCGGAACAGTAAGTCTTGGAGGTATAATAGACTATGAGCAGAAAATGGCTACGGCCAAGCGTATCATTATTGTGGCTTGTGGTACTTCATGGCATGCAGGGCTTGTGGGAGAATACCTTATAGAGGATCTGGCACGCATCCCCGTTGAGGTTGAGTACGCGTCTGAGTTCAGATATCGGAATCCGATAATAAACGAAGATGATGTGGTGATTGCGATCTCCCAATCGGGTGAAACAGCAGATACGCTGGCTGCGCTGGAATTGGCAAAGTCGAAGGGCGCCACCATCATAGGAATTTGTAATGTGGTCGGATCTTCCATTTCCCGGATAACGCATGCGGGTTCTTACACGCATGCAGGCCCAGAGATAGGGGTGGCATCAACCAAGGCCTTCACATCTCAGGTAACAGTGCTACTTCTCATGGCTTTGCGTTTGGCACATAAGCGTGGAGCCATTGCAGAATCAAGATTCAAGCGGATACTTGCCTCGCTCGAAAAGGTGCCTGCACAGGTAGAAGAGGTGCTCCAATCCGCTAACCTTGTCAAGGACATTGCAGCACAGTACAAGGATGCTCGGAACTTTCTTTACCTAGGAAGAGGTTACAACTTCCCAGTTGCATTGGAAGGCGCTCTGAAGTTGAAAGAGATATCATACATACATGCTGAAGGTTATCCGGCAGCCGAAATGAAGCACGGTCCTATTGCACTCATTGACGAGGAAATGCCCGTGGTGGTGATTGCTCCGAGCAAAGGTTCGTATGAAAAGGTTCTGAGTAATATTCAAGAAGTAAAAGCACGCAAAGGAAAGATCATTGCGGTTGTAACGAAGGGCGATACGGCTGCGGCCGGCCTTGCAGACCATGTCATTGAGATTCCTGAAACGGAGGAAGAATTGATTCCGATCCTTGCTTCAGTACCACTGCAGCTACTCTCGTATTACATTGCTGTAATGAGAGGATGTAATGTGGACCAGCCTAGGAATCTGGCCAAATCTGTCACAGTGGAGTAAGGTTGGTATTCCGGTACCGTTCTTAAAGCAACAAAAAAGGCTCGCAATTGCGAGCCTTTTATCATTCAATTCGGTTGATTCCGATCACTTAGCCGCCTCGTATCTTTTAGACACTTCCGCCCAGTTGATAACGTTGAAGAACGCTGCAATGTAATCCGGTCTTCTGTTCTGGTAGTTCAGGTAGTACGCATGTTCCCAAACATCCAATCCAAGGATAGGCGTTCCTGTGCATCCGATTCCTGGCATCAGTGGGTTGTCCTGATTGGCGCTGCTGCAAACTTCAACCGCGCCACCGTTTTTCACACAAAGCCATGCCCAACCCGATCCGAAACGGGTAGCTGCCGCCTTGCTGAAAGCGTCTTTGAATCCATCAAAAGAACCGTATGCCGCATTGATGGCATCTGCTAAAGCACCCGAAGGTTGTCCGCCACCGTTCGGTGACATTACTTTCCAGAAAAGGTCGTGGTTGTAAAATCCACCCCCGTTGTTCCTTACGGCTGCGTTTTCAAATCCGGCAACCATGATCTCTTCAATCGATTTTCCTTCTAGGTCGGTTCCTGCAATTGCGTTGTTCAGGTTGTTCGTGTACCCTGCATGATGCTTTGAATGGTGTATTTCCATTGTGCGTGCATCAATATGTGGTTCCAAAGCATCGTATGCATAAGGTAGTTTCGGTAGTTCAAAAGCCATTCTATTCAGTTTTTTGAAGGTTAATATTTCGATGTCCGCAAATATAACAATCGCGCTTTGGCCTTGTTCGATTCGTTGCCGATGGAGTTTTAACGATCCATTACTTTTGGCATCGCAAAACGAATTAGGGATGTACGGAGAATTACAAGGCTTTCTAGCAGACGAATTGAAGTCGATCCAAGAAGCAGGATTGTACAAGAAGGAGCGGATAATAACTTCGCCTCAGGGTGCACAGGTTAAGGTGAATACCGGAGAAGAGGTTGTGGTCATGTGTGCCAACAATTATCTTGGTCTGTCCTCTCACCCGGAAGTGATACAAGGCGCCAAGGACGCGCTCGATACGCATGGCTATGGAATGTCATCGGTACGGTTCATCTGCGGCACGCAGGATATCCATAAAGAGCTGGAAGAGAAGATATCCCGTTTTCTCGGAATGGAAGATACCATACTATATGCAGCGTGTTTTGATGCGAACGGAGGCGTGTTTGAACCGTTGTTCTCTGCCGAAGACGCCATCATCAGCGATGAGCTGAATCATGCATCCATCATTGATGGTGTCCGTTTGTGCAAGGCCGCCCGGTACCGTTACAAGCATAGTGATATGGCCGACCTGGAAGAGCAATTGAAGGCAGCCCAGGCACAACGGTATCGGATAATTGTGACCGATGGTGTTTTTTCCATGGATGGCGACATTGCAAAGTTGGACCGTATCTGCGACCTCGCGGAGCAATACAATGCTTTGGTGATGGTGGATGATAGCCACGCAACAGGTTTCATCGGCAAAACAGGTCGTGGAACTCACGAATACAATAATGTAATGGGGCGGGTCGATATCATTACAAGCACATTGGGGAAAGCCCTTGGAGGTGCCATGGGAGGATTCACCTCAGGAAAGAAAGAAGTGATAGAAATGTTACGCCAGCGGTCGCGACCGTATCTTTTTTCCAATTCGTTGGCACCATCCATCGTTGGTGCGGCAAGTAAGGTGTTCGATCTACTTTCGTCCACCACAGACCTACGCGATAAGCTGGAAATGAACACCAGGTACTTTAAGGAAGGCATACGGAAAGCGGGGTTTGAGCTTAAAGATGGCGACAGTCCGATCGTGCCGATCATGCTTTATGACGCCAAACTCGCGCAGCAATTCGCAGATAAATTGCTCATAAAAGGCATCTATGCCATTGGTTTCTTCTATCCGGTCGTAGGAAAAGGCCAGGCCAGAATCCGTGTTCAGATATCGGCTGCACACAGTACAGAGCACCTTGATAAGGCCATCGAAGCATTCCGGTCGGTGGGCCAAGAACTCGGTGTGTTGAAATGAATTATTGACAAACCATTGTTGATTCAAATAATTAGTAATATCTTCGCAGCCCCAAATTTGGGGAGGAGTGCAAGCTCTTTTAATGAACTGAAAACATATTTGAAGTGAAAGCACCAAGCTTTAAAACCATTTCTGCCAACAAGAACACCGCCAATAAGGAGTGGGTTCTTATCGATGCCGAGGGCCAGACCCTTGGTAGATTGGCATCTACAATTGCGTACAGACTACGCGGAAAGAATAAGGTGAACTTTACACCGCATGCCGACTGTGGCGATAACGTCATCGTTATCAATGCGGAGAAGGTTGAACTTTCCGGAAACAAACGGGCTACCAAGCAATACATGCACCATACAGGTTTTCCTGGAGGTCAGCGTTTGCGAAGTGTAGATCAGGTTTTGGCAAAGGATCCAACAGGATTGGTTACCAAGGCTGTTCGCGGAATGCTTCCAAAGAACAGATTGGGAAGAGCAATCTTCAATAACATGCATGCATATGCAGGGCCAAATCATCCGCATGAAGCCCAGAAGCCACAAACCATTTCACTTAACTGATCATCCTACAGATGGAAGTAATCAACACATTAGGAAGAAGAAAAACCGCAGTTGCCCGCGTTTACGTGACAGCTGGTAAAGGTGCAATTGTCGTAAACGGTAAAGACGCGAAGGAGTATTTTCCAACGTCTTTGCTTCAGGACACCATCAGAAGACCATTCAACGTTTTAGAGGTTGATGGTAAGTATGATGTGAAAGTGAATGTGAGTGGAGGTGGAATTACAGGTCAGGCTGAAGCTGTTTCCCTTGCCATTGCTAGAGCATTGGTAAAGGAAGATGAATCTGTGAAACCGGCTTTGAAGAAATTCGGATTGATGACACGTGACCCGAGAATGGTTGAGCGTAAGAAATTCGGTCAGAAGAAAGCAAGGAAGAAATTCCAGTTCAGCAAGCGTTAATCGATCAGTAAAAAGACTTTTCAAAACAATACTATTTCAATGGCTCAACCTACAGTACAGGAAATGCTAGAAGCAGGTGTTCATTTCGGACACCTAAAGAGAAAGTGGAATCCTGCCATGGCTCCGTACATCTTCATGGAGAAGAACGGAACACACATTATCGACCTCAACAAGAGCTCTGCCAAGTTGGACGAGGCTTGCAAAGCGATAAAGGCAATGGCCCGTTCTGGCAAGAAGATCCTTTTTGTTGCAACCAAGAAACAAGCGCAAGGAATCATTGCCCGCGAAGCGGCCCGTGTGAACATGCCTTATGTTACTGAAAGATGGCCAGGAGGTATGCTTACCAACTTTGCCACCATCCGTAAGGCCATTAGAAAAATGGCATCTATCGATAAGATGGAAGTGGATGGAACATGGGAAACCATGTCGAAGCGTGAGCGATTGATGATAAGCCGTCAGCGTGCCAAACTTGAAAGAGATCTTGGCTCTATTGCAGACCTTACAAGACTCCCATCAGCTATTTTCATTGTTGATGTGATCAAGGAGCACATTGCAGTAAAAGAAGCTACAAGATTGGGTATCCCAACCTTTGCAATCGTTGATACGAATGCCAACCCGAAAGATGTTGATTTCGCCATTCCTGGAAACGATGACGCTGCAAAATCGATTGAATTGATCGTAAAGGCCATGACCGATGCGGTTGCCGAAGGACTTGCAGAAAGAAAAGCAGGTAAAGGCAAGGAAGACGATGCAAAGGATGAGGACGAGGATGAAGTGGAAGAAGTAAAAGCCACTGCCAAATCCAAGGCTGTTGTCTCTGAAGACGAGGACGAAGAATAAAAATCACAATACATTGGAAGCTACCGTGAAAATTACAGCAGCTCAAGTAAACGAGCTTAGACAGAAGACAGGTGCAGGAATGATGGATTGCAAGAAAGCCCTTGTAGAGGCTGGAGGCGATTTTGAAGCTGCTATTGACCTACTAAGAAAGCAAGGACAGAAAGTTGCAGCTAAACGTTCTGACCGTGAAGCTTCTGAAGGTATGGTTCTTGGAAAAGTGAATGGAAACAAAGCCATTCTCCTTAACCTGAGCTGCGAAACAGATTTCGTTGCCAAAACAGATGATTTCGTTGGATTTGCAAACGGTCTTATTGACCTTGCTTTTGAAAACAACATCACTACTACTGATGCATTGGTTGCAGCAACCTATAAAGGAGCACCTGTTTCTGAGGCCATCACAGAATTGACCGGAAAAACCGGAGAGAAGGTAGAGGTTTCTGGTTTGGAGGTCATTGAAGCAGCAACCGTTGTTGCATACAACCACCCAGGAAATAGAGTCGGTACCATCGTAGGTCTTAACAAGGCCGGATTCGAGGAAGTTGCACGTGACGTGGCCATGCAGGCTGCAGCCATGGCGCCAGTTGCTCTGAATAAGGAGTCTGTTTCTGACGAGGTGATCGCCAAAGAAATTGAGATAGGTAAGGAGTTGGCCATTCAAGAAGGAAAGCCAGCCGATATGGCCGAGAAGATCGCTCAAGGTCGACTAGGAAAATTCTTCAAAGAGAATACACTTTTGGAGCAGGCCTTCATCAAGGACAACAAGCAGAGTGTTGCGCAATACCTGAAAGGAACCGACCCTGAATTGACGGTGACCGATTTCAAGCGCTTTTCGCTTGGTAGTTAATAAACACATTGAAAAGAGGATTTAAATCCTCTTTTTTTTTGCCCTAAAAAGTTTAAAATCGCAGGATGATTGTGAAGTACAAGAGAGTGCTCCTGAAACTCAGCGGAGAATCGCTGATGGGAAATAAGCAGTTCGGGATTGACCATGACAGATTAGGTCAGTACGCACGTGAGATCAAAGAAGTAGTGGATGCCGGAGTGGAAGTGGCCATTGTGATAGGTGGAGGTAACATTTTCAGAGGCATACAGGCGGCCGAGGGAGGAATGGACCGTGTTCAGGGAGACTACATGGGAATGCTTGCTACCATGATAAACAGCATGGCATTGCAATCTGCACTGGAGAACATTGATGTACAGACCCGTTTGATGTCGGCCATCAAGATGGATGAGATCGCTGAGCCATTCATCCGCAGACGGGCCGTTCGTCATTTGGAAAGAGGCCGCGTGGTCATTTTCGGAGCAGGAACAGGAAACCCTTATTTCACCACCGATTCTGCAGCATCGCTCAGGGCGATTGAGGTAGAAGCGGATGTGATCCTGAAAGGAACGCGCGTAGATGGAATCTACACGGCCGACCCGGAAAAGGATACTACGGCTAAGAAGTTCGATAC
>JBFHEW010000044.1:0-10224 GCA_041583955.1 Bacteroidia bacterium
CGATACGCACCAGTTTTTCGCCAAAGGCACGGGTTGAGTAAAAGCCACTTCCTGGTGCCATCATCACGGTTTCCCCTTCGTAGTTGAATTCTTCCAGCATCCACTGGCAGAAATGATCACCGCTTTTAACCGGCAATTGGGCCATGGCATAGAATGCGCCTGACGGTTTCGGGCAGCTGACACCTTCAATGGCGTTCAAACCGTCTACCAGAATATCCCGCCTCTGTTTGTATTCCTTCTTAACGCGATCAAAATATTCCTGAGGTGTATTCAAAGCCGCTTCGCCAGCTATCTGCCCCAAGGTTGGCGGACTTAAACGTGCTTGCGCAAACTTGAGTGCGTTGGCCATCAATTCTTTGTTCTTAGAGACCAATGCACCTACCCGTGCACCGCACATGCTGTATCGCTTGCTGACACTATCGATCAACACTACGTTGTTTTCAATTCCCTTCAGGTTCATGCATGAAAAAGGAATGGCGCTGTCGTAGCAGAATTCACGGTAAACCTCATCTGCAAATAGGAACAGATCGTACTTCTTCACCAATGCTGCCAAGGCCTCAAGGCTCTCCTTTCCATACAACGTTCCCGTAGGGTTTCCCGGATTACAGATAAGAATGGCTCTGGTATTCTCGGTGATCCTTCGTTCAAATTCCGAAATCGCTGGCAGTGCAAACCCATCTTCAAACTTGGCCGTTATAGGTTTTACGTTCAACCCGGCCATGGTGGCAAAGCCGTTATAATTGGCGTAGAACGGTTCTGGGATAATGATCTCATCGCCTGGATCCATACAGGTCATAAAACCGAAGATCAACGCTTCCGAACCTCCTGTGGTGACCATGATGTCCGACTCTTCCACATCAACGCCAACGCTATTGTAGTACTTGGCAAGCCCCGATCGGTAAGAGGCATAACCTTCGGAATTACTGTATTCAATGACCTTACGGTCCATGTTCTTCACAGCATTCAACGCAACCTCTGGCGTTTCAATGTCGGGCTGTCCGATATTGAGATGATACACTTTTACACCTCTGGCCTTGGCGGCCGTGGCATACGGAACCAACTTACGGATAGGCGATTCGGGCATCTGCAGCCCTTTCAGAGACAATCTTGGCATTGTAGAATTTTGAGCATAAAAAAAGTCCCGACAAGTATCGGGACTTTTCATTCAAGAAAAACGTCTTTTCTTATTCAGAAACAGGGGTTGCTCCTTCAATCGTTTCCATTTCTGGAGATCCGCTTTCGGTTGCAACCGCGTTCACAGTACCTTTTATCTTAAGAAGTGCAGTGCTGTTGTCAACAGAGTTAGAAGTGATCGTTACTGACTTGCTGATAGGACCAACACGCTTCGTGTCATACTTCACCTTGATAGAAGACTTGGCTCCTGGTGCGATCGGCTCCTTTGGCCACTCAGGAACAGTACATCCGCAAGATCCCTTTGCCTTAGAAATGATCAGTGGCTCCGTACCAGTATTCGTAAAAACGAACTCGGTCGATCCGTTAGCCCCTTGATCGATGGTGCCATAATCGTGCTCTATTCTTTCAAACTCGATCTGTGGTCCGGCTACTTGGGCAGAAACATAAGCAAATGACCCTACGACCATTGCCATCAACAACATTACTTTTTTCATGATGATTTATTTAGGTTAAAATTAATTGCGCTCCGATAGATTCAAAATGCGTTCCAAATTTAAATATTGGATTCGGAGTAGCCTGTTAACGAAATGTTAATGGCCCGTTTCACCTCCGGAAACTTAAGATGCTTGATATGAGATTCCCGATTATTCTGGAATGCATTTGACGTGTAACTTTGGTGCATGCCTGCTAACAAATATGCACTTCTCCGTTACCGGATCATTGACGACTGTTTAACGAACAAGGCCAGGAAATTCCCTACGAAAGAAGACCTGCAGTATGCCTGTGAGCAGGCGCTTTACGGCAGTTCGGGTGAGCGGATCTCCATTTCGACCATAGAAAAGGACATGTGGGCCATGAAGAACGAAGGAGAACTAGGCTATTACGCTCCCATTGCTTACTCCAAACTTGAGAAAGGCTACTACTACGAAGACCCTGAGTATACCATCAAGGAAATTTCGTTGAGCGAAGAAGACAAGGAGGCCATCCGATTTGCGGCAAACACCCTATTCCAGTTCAAGGATCTGGCCATATTCGATCAGTTCGGTTCGGCCATTCAGAAAATAATGGACCGTCTTAGCATCTCGCCAGAAATACAGGACGATGCCATTGAACGTTTCGTTCAGTTTGAGAGTACCCCGCTTGCCAAGGGAACCGAGCTGTTACCAGTCCTGCTTCAGGCAATAAAGGAGAACCGTGAGGTCCGATTCCGATACACATCGTTTGCAGATGAGCAGAAAACGGAACGGTTACTGCAACCCTACCTTTTAAAGGAATACCGCAACCGCTGGTACGTAATAGGAAAGGACATGGACGGAGCAAAAGTGAAAACATTCGGTCTTGACAGGATCTCTGACCTTTCTGTCCGAGAGAACTATTTCACGGTCGACAAGAATTTCGACCCTGAGGTCCTCTTCAAGTATAGCTTTGGCATAACAGCTGGCGGAAAACCACAAAAGGTGGTGTTGCGGTTTGCTCCGCAAGAAGGCCGTTACGTAAAAGCGCAGCCACTGCACCCCACCCAGAAGATCATAGCAGACAGCACGGAAGGCCTTACCGTTGAACTGAAAGTGATACCAAGCTATGAACTCACAGCCACCGTACGTTCCTTCGGAGATAAGGTGCAGGTACTTGAACCGAGCACGCTACTCATCTGAAGACTAACACTAAATTCGCATCAAAATCAGAAATCATGAAAGCACTATACACGATCATTCTTTGTCTTGCCATCGCAACTCAGGGCTACGCTCAAACATTGCTTGCTCAGGCTAAGCCTGTTGGCTCGGACAATTGGGGTTACATCAATACCAAAGGCGAGTTCATAATCAGTCCACAATACCGTGTCTGCAACGCCTTCGGAACTGATGGCCTGGCCGCCATCTATGAAAAGAAGGAAAAGAGTTTCCATTTCATCGACCGCAAAGGAGTTCGATTGGAGTCTGAGGTGAAAGAATTCGATCTGAAGAATATTTTCGGATTCGGCACAAAAGGATTTGAAGATGGCCTTGCCCCTGTGCGGGTTGGGAAGAATTGGGGCTTTCTAGATGTAACAGGAAAACTGGTCGTCAAAGCTCAGTACGAAGACATCAATGAATTCAACGGAGGATTCGCTACGGTAAAATCGGACGGCAAGTGGTTGATCATTGATAAAAAAGGGACCGAGTTGAAAATGACTGCAGACATCGTTGACGCCAAAGCTTTCAGCGAAGGTTTGGCACCGGTGCGCGTTGGAGACAGTTGGGGTTACGTTTCGGCAGATGGCAACATGGCCATAAAACCACAATTCAAGAGCGTTGGCCAATTCGGTAACCATGGTCTTGCATGGGCCAAAACAGAAACAGGTCAAGTCGGATTCATTGATAAACAAGGCAATTGGATGGTTGAACCAAGATTTGAAGCTGCCAAGGACTTGGCTTCTAACGGAATTGCTCGGGTTAAAACGGACAAATGGATGTTCGTAGATAAAGGAGGCAACGAGATAAGCGTGGCCCAAGCAGACTCATACGGAGATTTCTCAGACGGGCTGGCGTATGCTAAAACAGGCGGAAAGGTCGGTTTCATCAATGCCCAGGGCGAAATGGTCATCAACCAGCAATTTGATAAAGTGCGCGATTTCAAAAACGGTTACGCTGCCGCGATGGAAGGTGATAAATGGGGCTTCATAGACACCAAGGGAAACTGGGTCATTGAGCCTCAGTTCGAATCTGTGAAGGATTTCGAAAAGACATCTAAATAATAAAGCCGCATTTGGTTTATTATCTTTGTGATCTAACAATTAAAATAACTACAAGTACTACATGGGTAGATCGCAGGAAACATTCGGTAAAAAAGAACGAGAAAAGAAGAAAGCAAAGAAGCGTAAAGAGAAGGAAGAAGCCAGACTAGCTAGAAAGGAAGAGGGGAAGAGTAGCTGGGATGATATGATCGCCTATGTGGACGAGAACGGGATGATAACCGACACGCCACCAGACCCGACCAAGAAGAAGGAAGTTATCAAAGCTGAAGATATTGTTCTAGGAATTCCACAGAAGGACGATTCCGATTTTGACCCCGTCAGAAACGGAACGGTCACTTTTTTCAATCACGACAAAGGATACGGATTCATTAAAGACTCTGATAATCAAGAGAGCATCTTCGTTCACATCAATAATGTGACCGAAGAGATCAGTGAAGGCAACCGTGTGAGTTTCGAAATTCAACCAGGCATGAAAGGACCTGAAGCCACAAAGGTGAAGGTGATCAGGTAACCGCAGGAGCACAGAACAACGAAAAAGGGGCAATTCTACGATTAGAATTGCCCCTTTTCAGTTAGTGAAAACGACCATCAGCCGGCTGCTTCCTCTTCGCGCAGCGCTCTTCTCAATATCTTACCGACATTGGTCTTAGGTAACTCATCACGGAAAGCAATGTGCTTCGGTTTCTTGTATCCGGTCATGTTCTCTTCGCAAAAATCGCGGATCTCCTTTTCGGTCAGACTTGGGTCTTTTTTCACAATGAAAACCTTCACCGCTTCCGTAGATTTTTCGTCTGGCACACCTATGGCCGCCACTTCCAATACTTTCGGGTGTGACGCGATCACATCTTCCACCTCATTCGGATAGACGTTGAATCCGGAAACAATGATCATGTCTTTGATACGGTCAACAATGGTAAAGAAGCCATCTTCACTCATAACAGCAACATCACCCGTTCGCAACCATCCGTCCTTCAGAACATTGGCCGTTTCCTCAGGTCGGTTGTAATATCCCTGCATCACCTGAGGTCCTTTGATATTGATCTCCCCACGCTCGCCTACAGGTACTTCGTTGCCATTCTCATCGCACAACTTCATGTTGGTTGATGCCACCGGTACGCCAATGGTGCCGATCCTTGCTCGGCCATCGATAGGGTTGGCCGATGCAACAGGTGAGCTTTCCGTAAGTCCGTATCCCTCAACCAGCAGATTTCCAGTAACCTCTCTCCATCTTTCTGCAACAACCTTCTGAATGGCCATGGCGCCTCCAATGACCAATTTAACCGAACTGAAATCGAGCTTCTTGAACTCCTCGTTATTGAGCAGTCCGTTGAAAAGCGTGTTGACCCCTGTGAGAACGGTCCATCGGTGCTTCTTCAATTCCTTGACAAAAGCAGGCATGTCACGCGGGTTGGTTATGAGCACGTTCTTTCCGCCCATACAGATGAACGCCAAACAGTTGACCGTGAGTGAGAAGATGTGGTACATCGGAAGCGGAGTGATGATCACCTCCTCCCCTTCTTTGATGATATCTCCCATGAGTGCACGCATCTGCTCCATATTGGCGATCACGTTCCTGTGGGTCAGAACCGCTCCTTTCGATACACCTGTTGTTCCTCCGGTGTACTGAAGGAATGCCGTATCTGTATTCTTGATGGCAACAGGTTTCGGCTTCAGACCACGGTCTTTTACCACATCACGGAAATCGATGTCGTTCGGAATAGTGTATTTCGGAACCATCTTCTTCACATGGTTCAGAACCAGGTTAACGATGAATTGCTTCGGCTGAGGGAACAGATCGGGAATCCGCGTTACGATAACGTGTTTCAGCCCTGTGTTTGAAAGACATTCCTCCAGTTCGCTGCAGAAATTGGCCACAATGACAACTGCCTTAGCGCCCGAATCGTTGAACTGGTGCTCCATCTCCCGCGATGTATACAATGGGTTCACGTTCACTACCACCATTCCGGCCAACAGCGAACCGTAAATGCAGATGGGATACTGCAGAAGATTCGGCATCTGTATAGCGATCTTATCTCCCGGAACCAACGTGGTATTGTTCTGTAACCAAGCGGCAAAGTTGTGCGCATGCTGTTTAAGCTCGTTGAATGTCATGGTTACGCCCATGTTCTCAAAAGCCACCTTATCGCCATACTTGTCGCAACTTTCCTCAAAGGCCGCCACAATAGACGGATAACTATCAGGATTGATCTCCTTGGGTACTCCAGGACCGTAATGTTGATGCCAAATGTAATCTGCCATGTTTCAGTTTATTGTTATTGATAAGGAAACAAATCTAACGTTTGTACCGAATAGGAAAACCACAACTTGCGGTTGGGTCATAAAATCTACAGTAGTTGTGGTATTTGATGGATCGTGAATAAGTTTTACGACCAATAGGACAGCTAAGCATTAACTTTGGCATTCTCTTAAGACCATGGACAATTATATTGTTTCAGCACGCAAGTATCGTCCCGTAACGTTTGAAGACGTTGTGGGACAGCATGCTATCACGTCCACCTTGGAGAAGGCCATCAAGAACAACCATTTGGCCCAAGCGCTACTATTCTGCGGACCAAGAGGTGTTGGCAAAACCACCTGTGCAAGAATCCTTGCAAAGGCCATTAACCAAGATACGTTTGAGGGTGAGTTGGATCCGAATGAGGATTTCGCGTTCAATATATTTGAGTTGGATGCCGCGTCAAACAACTCCGTAGACGATATACGCAACCTGATCGATCAGGTACGTTTCTCACCGCAGCAGGGAAAATTCAAGGTATATATCATTGATGAGGTTCACATGCTCAGCCAGGCGGCTTTCAATGCCTTCCTGAAAACGCTTGAAGAACCACCCGCTCACGCCATATTCATTTTGGCTACTACCGAGAAGCATAAGATCATCCCGACCATTCTGTCGCGCTGTCAGATCTTTGATTTCCGCAGGATCCAAGTAAGCGATATGGTATCGCACCTGAAGAATATTGCAGAGAAAGAAGGCGTAAAAGCAGAGGAGGAAGCACTACATGTGGTTGCGGAGAAAGCAGATGGCGCACTGCGCGATGCACTTTCCATTTTCGATAGGCTTGTTACGTTCTGTGGTAACGATGTTTCGTACAAGGATGCCATCGAGAACCTCAACATTCTTGATTACGATTATTACTTCCGTGCCACCGACCTTATTCTTGAAGGTGACATGGCTGGATCGATGCTTCTGTTCAACGAAGTGTTGGACTTTGGATTCAACGGACACGAATTCATTAACGGCCTTGCATCGCATTTCCGCAATCTGTTGATGTGTAAGGATGCTTCCACCGTTCAGTTGTTGGAGGTTTCCGAGAAGATACAACAGAAATATCTGGATCAGACCCAAAGATGTTCTGCGTTGAACCTTCTGAAAGGTTTGCGCTATATGAACGAGTGCGATGTGCAATATAAGGCTAGCAAGAATCAGCGCTTAACGGTTGAACTCACCGTTATGAAAATGTGTGCATTGCACAAAGCACCGGACGGTACTGCACCTGCAGCGCCTCAAAAAAAAAAGTCCTTAACTGACCAACCGGTAACCGTTTCCCGGAAGCCTGAACCGGTAGAGCATACTCCTGATACGACCATCCCTGTAGAGACAGAACGACCTGTTGTATCCGATAGTGCCCAGACACATTCTGCAGTCAGACCGAATGAAGAAAAGCAGAAAACGGAGAATGCAGCGTCTGGACCTGCAACCGATGAAACTCCAACGGTTCCGGGACCATCAGTAACCGCAACAAATGCAGTTCCATTAAAGACGGCAAGACGCGTCAGTAGAGGTAACAGGGTCAAGATCAGCGAGGCCCATTTACCAACAGAAGAAGACACCGTTGATCTCGATAGTCTTCCGAAAGACGCGTTCAGTCAGGAGCACCTTCAGAAAATCTGGCATGAAAGGGTCAATCTACTTTTTGGTGAGAAACCAGGCATTCTGAGCTCGCTGACCAAACATCCTCCCATTCTGCGCGAAGACCATACGATTGAATTGAAACTCGATGGGAAACACCAATTGGAGCAGCTACAGGAGAACCGCGCAACACTTATCGAGGCTCTCAGAAAGGATCTGAACAACTACTCGGTGCAACTCGAAACCCCTGTTGAGGAAGTGATAGTAGTGAAGAAAGCCTATACACCGAAAGAGATCTATCAATCCATGCTGGAGATGAATCCGGAACTGGAGAATCTGAGAAAGACCTTCGATCTCGACCTCGATTATTGATAAACCATTGGTTATCAGGTAACCGATACCTATTCTTAGAAACGGGATTTTAAACCCCATCCAGCATCACATTCTGGCTTTTTCCTGTTTGGTTTTCCGTATCACACCCTTCTTAGGCATATATGTATAATTTTACGCCCATTGAAAAATAAAATCTACCATGGCAGGAAATAAGATAACAGTAAAGAATGGCGTGCTGAATGTACCGAACGACCCTATCATCCCTTTCATTGAAGGAGATGGCATAGGACCCGATATCTGGGCTGCGTCAAGTAAGGTATTGCAAGCAGCGGTGCAGAAAGCATACAATGGTGAGCGACAGTTGGTTTGGAAAGAAGTGCTGGCTGGAGAAAAAGCCTTCAATCAGACAGGAGAGTGGCTACCTAACGAAACCCTTGAGGTGATCAAAGAATACCTCATCGCAATTAAAGGACCGTTGACGACTCCGGTCGGAGGAGGAATCCGCTCATTGAACGTGGCCCTGAGGCAACAACTCGACCTGTACACATGCGTGCGGCCGGTGCGCTGGTTCGAAGGAGTCCCATCACCGATGCGGCACCCTGAGTTTGTAGACATGGTGATATTCCGAGAGAATACGGAAGACATCTATGCAGGTATTGAATGGGAGGCAGGTACCCCGGAGGTAAAAAAAGTGATCAACTTCCTGAAGACTGAAATGGGCGTGAAATCGATCCGGTTCCCAGAAACATCATCAATCGGCATAAAACCGATCTCTATTGAGGGTACGGAACGTTTGGTTCGCGCATCCATCGAATATTGCATCAAGCACAAGAAACCAAGCCTCACCTTGGTGCACAAGGGCAACATCATGAAATTCACTGAAGGTGGATTCAAGAAATGGGGCTACGCTTTGGCTGAGCGCGAATTCGGAGACAAGGTGTTCACCTGGGCACAGTACGACCGTTTGGTTTCTGAGCAGGGTGCAGAAGCTGCCAATAAGGCACAGGACGCGGCAATTGCAGCAGGAAAGATCATTGTGAAAGAAAGCATTGCAGATGCATTTCTTCAGCAGATACAACTGCGCCCAAAGGAATATGATGTCATTGCCACAATGAATCTTAATGGTGACTATGTTTCTGACGCATTGGCTGCATCGGTGGGTGGTATTGGTATTGCTCCGGGAGCAAACATCAATTACGTGACCGGACATGCCATTTTTGAAGCAACACACGGAACGGCTCCGAAATATGCCGGACTTAATAAGGTGAATCCAAGTTCAGTGATCCTTTCGGGTTGCATGATGCTTGAACACTTGGGCTGGACAGAAGCTTCTGAGTTGATCTACAAAGGCATCGAAAGTTCTATTGCCAAGAAACGTGTAACTTACGATTTCGAGCGATTGATGGAAGGTGCCACGCTATTGAGCTGCTCCGGTTTCGGAGACGAGATCATTGCAAACATGTGATTGTTCGCCCTACTAAAGGACTTCAAACTCCGCCATTGTTCTGATACGATGGCGGAGTTTTTATTGAATGCTATAGCCCAACTTCACCTTTCCTCGCTTGTAGGGAAAGAAATCGGCCATCTGACCGCTTTTGTGCAGTTCTTGCATATCGCGCCAGAACTTGGCCGTAAAAAGATCGGCATGATGCTTCATGAAGGCATCTTTCAGAGGCCCGCGTGGCACCATGAATGCAGCGAATTCCTCTGGAAAAACGTCATTCTCCTCTGCTGTATACCACGCCTCGCCAGAATAGATCTGCTCTGGGTGTCTTGGAGGTGGTATGGTGCGGAAATTCACTTGATCCAGAAAGCAAAGCTCATCGTAATCGTAGAAAATGACGCGGCCATGTCGTGTAACGCCAAAATTCTTCAGTAGCAGGTCACCCGGAAAAATATTGGCAGCCGCGAGCTCGCGCACTGCGTTCCCGTAGTCGATCACCACTTCCTTACCTTGCTCCTCGTCAACCATCTCAAGGTAAAGATTGAGCGGAATGAGTTTACGTTCGGTGAACAAATGTTTCACCACTACCTTATCTCCCTCCACGAAGCATGTCTCCGAGCATTCGACAAGGAGTTCATGTAACGTTTCGTCTGAAATACGTGCCTTTTCAAACTCGAGGTATTCATACTCCATGGCATCGGCCAAACG
>JBFHEW010000045.1:0-10116 GCA_041583955.1 Bacteroidia bacterium
CATTTCAAGGAAATTGGAGAGCGTCTTGGACCTTTTGACCATGCGTTTATGGAAGACGGACAATACAACGAACTCTGGCGTCAGATCCATCTACATCCTGAGGAAGCCGTACAAGCTGCACTGGACGCAAAAGCAAAGGTGGCAACGCCCGTGCATTGGGCCGGTTTTGCGCTGGCGTTGCACGCATGGAAAGAACCGATTGAGCGATTCGTAGCCGAGGCTGAACAGAAAGCACTTCCACTTTCAACTCCAAGAATTGGACAGATCTTGGAACTTGGAGCGCCAGCTGGTGATCATTGGTGGACCGAACTGAAATGATCAGGTTCAATTTCTGACATAGCTTTGCCAGACATCAAACCGTAAACCTTAACGATGGGCCTGTTGAACACCCCTTTCAAACTTCCGAACGGAACAATTCTGAAGAACAGAATTGCGAAATCGGCCATGAGCGAGAACCTTGCCAATGCTGATCACAGCCCTTCAAAAGAGATCATACACGCTTACAAGCGTTGGGCAGATGGTGGTTTAGGACTCAACATCACGGGCAATGTGATGGTGGACTCACGTGCATTGAACGCCCCGGGAAATGTCGTCATCGAAGACCGGAAGCACATGAATCTGCTGAAGAAATGGACTTCCACGGTTCTTCAAGATTCCGACAGCCACTTGTGGACGCAGATCAATCATTCTGGGCGGCAATCCACTCCCGGGATCAGCACGCAGATCATTGCGCCATCTGCTGTTCCGTTGAACATCAAGGGTGGCTCGTTGCTTTTCAAAGCGCCACGTGCCATGACCGAGGATGAGATCCTTGAGCAGATCGATCGCTACGCGAACACGGCCGAAATCTCAAAAGAAGCTGGGTTTACAGGAGTTCAGATCCATGGTGCGCACGGTTATCTGGTCAGCCAGTTCCTTTCTCCCATCACCAACAAGAGAAAAGACCAGTGGGGCGGAAGCCTCGAAAACCGCGCTCGATTTGTGGTCAGCATTTACGAGGAGATGCGCAAACGCGTGGGGCCGGATTTTCCGATCGGCATAAAGATCAATTCGGCAGACTTTCAGCGTGGTGGTTTTACCGAAGAGGAATCGATGGAAGTGGTTTCCATCCTCAGCTCACTGAATATCGACCTTATTGAAGTCTCAGGTGGAACCTACGAAAAGGCGGCCATGATGGGCGCAGCAAAGAAGCAAAGCACGCGTGAGCGTGAAGCTTATTTCTTGGATTACGTGGAGAAAGTCAGACAGAAAACATCAACTCCTTTGATGCTAACTGGCGGATTCCGAACCGTTGCCGGAATGGAAGATGCACTTCATGCAGGACATCTGGACATCATTGGCCTCGCCAGACCGTTTTCCATGTTTCCCGATCTGGCAAACCGAATTTTCAGTGGAGAATTGACCGAACTGAACGTGCCAACTGCAAAGACAGGTGTGAAAGCAATTGACCGCATGGGGTTTGTAGACATCATGTGGCATGAGGTTCAGATCAAGCGATTGGGGCAAGGACTGAAACCCGACCCGAACCTGAGCGCTTGGATAGCAATGGCCAATAATTTCGGAGGCACCCTCGGTAAACTCCTTCCTGGAATTCCGTTTCTCTCCAGTAGTTCGAGAGGGTTCTGAATCCGGCTTAGTGCCGCTCCAGGATCTGGAACAACTCGTTCAGTTTTGGGGTGATGATGATCTCTGTTCTTCGGTTCTTGGCACGTGCCTCTTTCGTGTTAAGGGGATCAAGCGGAAGGTATTCCGATCTTCCTGCGGCCGTCAGCTGTGTGGGATTGACAGAGCTGTTTGCCATCAGTATCTTGACAATGGAAGTGGCCCGTTTCACCGAAAGGTCCCAGTTATCGGTAACATTGCCGTTGCCTCCATAAGGAACGTTGTCGGTATGACCTTCAACCAGAATACCTACTTCGGGTTGGGTCTGCAGCACTTTTCCGAGTTTGATGATCGCTTCCTTTCCTTTGGCATCCACCACCCAACTTCCTGACTGAAAGAGCAGTTGTTCCTCAAGCGACACGTAAACCTTTCCGTTCTTCTGCTCCACGGTAAGCCCTTGGTCTGCAAAACCAAGCAGAGCATTGGCAATGTTGTTCTTCAGCGCAATGACAGCACTGTCCTTTCTGGAAAGGATCTCTTCCAGATCGCTTATGCGCTTTGACCGGGCCTGCAACTGCAGCTGCTTGTCTTCCAGCTCTTTTTGCGACCGCTGCAGGTCGCTGCGCATGTTATCGAGATTACCTTCTTTCTTGGCCAAGGCCAACTCAAGCTTTCGGAGTTCATCCTCCTTTACCTGAATCCCTTCTCTGGCCGCCTGCAATTCGCGCATCAATCTCCGCGTATCCTCTGCGTTTCCTTCGCGCACCTTGCCCATCTGCTCCAGCAGCTTATCGTAGGTTTCGTTCAACTTCTCATAATTCGAAGTCATGCGTGCTAGAGTTGACGATAAAACCGTGGTATCCTTCCTTAGTCCTTCCAGCTGCCGCTCGTTGTCGGCCACCCTTCTCTCCAGGTCATCCCTCAAAGCCTTCAGGTCTATGTTCTCCGATTTTAAGCGGGCGCGCTCTTCCTCAGCCTTTGCCCGCGCAGAAACCTCATCCTGAAAACGCTTCTCAGCTACACAGGAGGTAAGCAGAATGGCAGGCAGAATGATAAGCAATAGTCTCTTCGAAAACGTGTACATGAATATGTGATTAGGTTCGTTCAAAGTTACCCTAGCTCGATGGGTTCACTTGCACCGATCGCGTTCGTATTCAACATCACCATGTTAATTTCTGATGGGTAACAATCGGTGTGTTTTTCCGTTTATCGATATATTGGATAAAATTCTGGAAAATGGCACGTTTAAGCAAAGACTGGCTTTTTGAAAAACACATTGACCTTGAATACAAATCGTACGTGCTGCTGGCTTACCTGAAAGACGTTTGCAATGCTTTTGAGGTCAATAGTCTCTACCCGCATCTGGCCGAACTGGTAGAACACTACAACGCCCTGGTCAACATCAAGGCAGAACACGAGCGACTGGAGAATTTCTTTCCGAAGAAACTGAAGACCATCAGGCCCAATTTTCAATTGGAGTACGAGAAAATGGGGCACCCTGAAACATTGGAAGAGATCATTGAGATCATTGAGTATGCGCTTCCATTGTTAGAGAAACACGTGAAAGAAGGGCAGGCGATCTTCGAGCAATTGGAAAAGACGATTCATATCAGCACCGTTGGGCTTCTTCCGTTAATGATTGACGAAGGTTACCTGTTGGTGATGAACGGCAACAAGCCGAAAACCAAAGTCTACAACTTCAACATCACGCTTTTTGAGAATCCTGTTGGTAAGTACAGGGCCATACACACTACGTTCGTGTCTGACTTCAAACGAACGCTTTCCAACACCCCGGAGCAGATCAAGCTGGAGCTTATCAGATTGAATCGCAAATTGCCCAATCCGGTCATGTTAACAGTGGAGAGCGAAAGCGTTCTTCCGTTCCACGAAACGCTTTTCCCCATAGCCAAAAGAGCCGTGGTCAAATACCTGGCAACCTCCACTTAGCGTTGCGCAACGTGAGGCGCTGTCTGAAACGGCTACCACGTTCTGGTAATGGTCGCGCAATTTGAGCCATGGTTACCACATGCTGGAGTGCGATTTCTATTTTTACCAGACCAGATGTTGAGACGCTCAGTTGTTGTACTGCTCATGCTATTGGCCGTTATTGCACGGACCAACGGTCAACAGTACGATTTCAAACGGTTCTCTGTAGAAGAAGGACTTCCGAGAAGTGGCGTTTACTGCCTCTTGGAAGACTCGCGCGGCTTCCTTTGGATCGGCACAGAAGGCGGAGGACTTGCGCGCTTTGATGGCAGGGAATTCGTGTCTTTCACGGTGGGTTCAGGGCTGCCAGACAATACGGTCCGCGCACTGTTCGAGGACTCGGATGGAAACCTTTGGATAGGCACTGACGGACACGGTGTGTCCCGATTTGATGGTCGTTCGTTCGTCAACTATTCCACCGAAAATGGATTGAGCAACGACTACGTGAGGTGCATTGCACAGGGAGCCGAAGGCGACATCTGGATCGGCACTTTCGGAGGAGGCATCAATCGGCTCCATTCGGTAGCGGATTCGCTGGTTGTAACCGTGTACGACAAGGACGGACCATTAGGAAGCGATGATGTAAGGGCTGTGATTCGCAGCGCAGACGGCAAACTATGGTTCGGAACAGATGCCGGACTCATCGCTACAGACGGCACCACCTGGAAAACCTACCGCAAGAAAGATGGTCTTGCACACGATCTGGTGCTGACACTTTTTGAAGACAAAGACCGGCATCTGTGGATCGGCACACAGAATGGATTGAGCAGAATGGCCGATTCGGAGTTTGTGACCTACCACAAAGAAGACGGTCTTGCACACGACCGTGTGAGGGCTATTGCGCAAGACCTCCACGGCAACATGTGGTTCGGTACGCAGGATGGGGTGTCGCGATTTGACGGCAAAACCTTCCTCTCCTACACCGAACGAAACGGACTGAGCAACGACCGCATTCGTAACATCATCACCGACCGCAGTGGCAATCTTTGGTTCGGCACCTACTTCGGAGGCATCTGCCGGTTTTCTGGCGAAGAGTTTCTTCATTTCACAGAAAAGGACGGCATCAGTAGCAACCAGGTCCTGTCGGTTTTCAACGAGTCGGACGGCAACATTCTGCTGGGCACCCTGGAGGGAATAACCAAGCTGAAGCAGCAGGAAACCGGAACCTGGGAGATTGAGCGGGATCCGGTCGGTCTTTTCTTCTTCGATCAGGCCATCAACGTAATGGTAAAGGCGCCAACAGGCGAACTGTGGATAGGAACGAATGCCGGAATCGCGGTGCAGACCGAAGGTCAGTTATACGACCTGGAGACAGACGGGCAGCCATTCCGTGAGAACGTGAAAGCGCTGTTCATAGAAGATGATGGATCGTGCTGGGTGGGCACCGACCAAGGCGTTACACGATTCCAAAAAACCGAAAGTGGTTATGTCTTCGATCAATACCACAGCAACCCGAATATCAATGAGAGCGAGGTATCGGCAATAACCGAAGACGCACTTGGCAGGATCTGGATAGGCTACATCCGGTCGACCCCCGTGGTATTCGAGAATGGCTCGTTCAATCTGCCGCAGCTCCCTCCTACCCTGACCGATATTTCTGCCATTGTGCAAGGCACGCATGGGTTTCTGTGGATAGCCACTGAAGGCAATGGACTGTTCCGTTATCAGCTTTCGAGAGATGCCATCAAAGCATCGGACTTCACCCATATCGGTACAGCCCAAGGACTGCATTCTGCTAACCTTCGTCAATTACAATTTGACGCTGAGAAAAATCTGTGGGTCGGAACCGCATCCGGGGTGGAACAGTTACTGCTCAACAACCGAGGAGAGATAAAAAGTGTGAAACATTTCGGTCGTGCAGATGGCTTCGTTGGGACAGAGACCAACGAGAACGCGGCCTGTTTGGACGACAGCGGTAATCTCTGGTTCGGAACCATTCAAGGCGTTGCACGCTACAATGCATCTGCCCGGCCACAGCAGGCAGTAGAGAACAAACTCCACATCACAAACGTCCACCTCGAATTTGAAAATGTCGATTGGTCGAAGAGCGAATACGCCTCCGGAATCATCGGATACTTCGGTCTACCGAACGAACTCAGGCTCCCGTACGCGTCCAATAGCCTGACAATAGAATACAATGCCATTGACCTCCGCAACCCCGATAAGGTCCAGTATCAATGGAAACTGGAAGGTTTCAGCGATGAGTGGTCGATGGTGGAAGAGAAAAGTTTCCATTCGTTCACCAATCTCCGACCCAACAGCTACACATTCCTCGTGCGGTCGGTGAATAGTGCCGGAGTCTGGAACGAGACCCCGGTAAGTTTCTCATTCGTGGTGGTTCCGCCTTTTTGGATGCGATGGTGGTTCATAGCCATTTGCGCGATCCTGGTGGTAGCCGCGGTTCTGGCCATCATCAAGATACGTGAGAAACGGTACGAGGCAGAGAAGCAGAAATTGCAACAGATGGTGGACGAGCGCACCAAGGAACTACGCCATGAAAAAGAGCGTTCGGACGAGCTGCTGCTCAATATCCTGCCATTTGAAACAGCAGAGGAGCTGAAAAACAACGGTTACGCCTCGGTACAGCAATACGATATGGTATCGGTGCTATTCACCGATTTTGTCGGCTTTACCAACATCACAGAAGGCATTTCGCACAAGGAGTTGGTCCGGTCATTGGACGAACACTTCCGTTTGTTCGATGGGGTAATGGACAAGTATCATATTGAGAAGATAAAGACCATTGGCGATGCATATATGGCTGCTGGCGGTATCCCTACCAGAACCATCACAAACCCGATGGCCGTGGTAGCAGCCGCGCTCGAAATGGTCTATCTGCTCATTGGCATCAATCAGAAGAAAGAATTCAAAGGGCAAACTGCCTGGAAACTCAGATTGGGGATTCACACAGGAAGTGTGATCTCTGGCGTTGTGGGAAAGAACAAGTTCGCATTTGACATTTGGGGAGATGCCGTGAACACGGCTGCCCGAATGGAAAGCAGCGGTGAAGTGATGAAAGTGAACATCAGCGGCTCCACTTACGCCCTGGTAAAAGAATACTTCGAATGCACTCCGCGCGGCAAGATAAAGGCCAAGAACAAAGGGGAGATTGAAATGTATTTCGTGGATAGACTCAAGCCCGAATACAGCAATGACGAATCCGGATTCATTCCAAATGAAGCCTTTATGGACATCCTACGGAGAGAAGGCTCGAAAAAATCGCAGACCGATTAAACCTTGGTACCATTCCTGTATTCTTAGCAGTACACTTAAAAACGAAAGAAAATGAAAAAGATAATGGCAACGATAGGCATGGTCGTCCTCGTAGCGGGCAGCAGCTTCGCTCAAGGGAAAACAGCAAACGAATCTGAAAGAAAGCAAGAGCGCAGCGAAATGCATGAAAAACGTCAGCATGATATGTGGGCAGATATTCCTGACCTCACTGACGAGCAGAGAACCCAGATCAAAACAATAAGGGAGGAAAGCAGGAAGAACTCAGAGCCACAGAGGCAACAGATGAAAGAACTACGTTCAAAACTGCAAGAGTTGAAAAGAGCCGAAAACCCAGACCAAACGCAGATCGACCAACTTATTGATAAGTCCGCTGCCATAAAGGCCGAAATGCAGAAAGCAAAAGTGGCTTCTGAGTTGAAGGTCCGAAGCATTCTTACTCCTGAGCAACGCAAAGTTGTTGATGCGAAGCACGAAGAGCACATGAAAATGAGCGAAAAAGAGCGCATGGAAAAGAAGGAAATGAGAAAACATCATTGATCCTTCCGAAAAAGATCGATCAGGCCCGATACGCAAACTGTGTATCGGGCTTATTTTTATCCTATGAAATCGATAGTTCCAATTCTATTCTTCTTCGGTCTGATGTCATGCCAGCAACCCACTCGGCCAGATGCCAAGGCGCAGGAAAAGATACGCTCAGTGCTGGCCGAACAGCAGCAATGCTGGAATGATGGAGACATCGATTGCTTCATGCAAGGCTACTGGAATTCAGACTCACTTCAATTCATCGGAAATTCTGGAATCAAACATGGTTGGCAGGCAACGTTGGATAACTACAGGCAGTCGTACCCGAACAAGGATGCATTGGGTTCGTTGAACTTCGAACTACTGAATCTCGAACCTATGGGATCAGACCATTATCTGGTCACTGGAAAATGGAAGCTCACTCGTGCGACAGACGAACCCAATGGCCTATTCACGCTTGTTTGGAAACGTTTCGGCAATGATTGGAAGATCATTTATGACCACTCGAGTTGACCGTGAGGAATGAACCGTTTTCCAGGTCGATTGTTAAATCAATGTTTAAACATTAATTTTACGTCATGAAACGTTCAATTCACAAGATCATTCCGGCCCAAAAAGTAAACATGGGCGGCATTATTCTGGATCAGTCGCTACCTGTACATGGTGTAGAGCAGATCGACCCGTTCCTACTCATTCATCATTGGGCCAGCAAATTGCCTGGAGGAGAGCGAGAAAAGGACCTGGGAGTAGGTCCGCACCCTCACCGTGGTTTCTCGCCCGTAACACTCATATTCAAAGGCGCAGTCCATCACCGTGATTCGTTGGGCACCAAGAGCATCATCCATGCAGGCGGTGCACAGTGGATGAACAGCGGCAAAGGAATTGTTCACAGCGAGCGCCCACCGAAAGAGTTGGCAGAACAGGGTGGCGACTTCGAGTTGATCCAATTCTGGGCCAATACACCCGCCAACCGCAAGTTGGAACCGGCCAAATACCAACCGCTGACAGCAGAGAGAACACCTTGGATCACATCTGAGGACGGAAAGGTGAAAGCCGGTCTGGTTGCAGGTGAAGCCTTGGGCAAAACCGGACCCATAGAACTGATGACACCTATGCAGGTAATGCGGTTTGAGATCGGGAAAGGTGGAAAAATGGAAGTGCCGATCCCTAAGACCTTCAACGCCATACTTTACCTGCTCGATGGCAAATTACAAGTGAACGGCCAACGGGATGCCGGAGCGAAAGATCTCGTTTGGTTCAAGAATGATGGCGAAAACATCTCGTTCGAAGGATTGGAAGAAACCCGTGCCATTCTATTGGCTGGCGAACCGTTGAATGAACCATTGGCTACTTACGGTCCGTTCGTAATGAACAGCCAGACCCAGATAATGGAAGCTCTGCGCGATTACCAAATGGGAAAAATGGGTGTGTTGATTGAGGAGTTCGATTCGTGAAACGGAAGGATTTCATACAGAAACTAACGTTGGTGGGAGTCGGATTCGGTCTCACTCCCACCAGCGCTTTCGCATTGCATGGTTCTGTCATATCCTACAGACTGCCACGGGCAACCATCCATGTGCCGCATGGCAATTTCGCTACGTCCCAGCAAGAAAAACTCATCATTCCTGAATGCGGCATCGAATGTCAGGTGCAGCAGTTCATGCGCAACGGCATTGAAGCCAGCAAGGACGACCTCACGGTCTACTCCTTCAGTTGCAACGGACAATTCCTAAATATGGGTCAAACCCGTGATGGGGTCTCGTTCTCAAACGGGCACATAGACGGACTCAGATTGGCGTTCGAACTTCCCAACATCAAGGTCACTTTCAATCGACACACCTTCATGTTAGTACAGGACTAGTCTGCGGAGCTGAACGGTTCCGGGTGCTACAACTTACCAATTTGGAGTACTTTTAGTTCAAATCCGTTCAGATGCGACCGTCTTCAAAGATCCTTCTCCTTGTTTTTCTTTCCATTGTAGGTTTCGTCCTCTACACCTTCATTTCCACGGGGTTTTTCCGAACCGTGGAAAACCGGTCGGAAGGCGAAACGGTTGTAGAGATTCCGATAAAAGGAGCCGAAGATATCTCAGTTAGCGTTGCCGACAGTTTTGCCATCGTTTCTGCCACCGCCCGTTTGGCCTTTCCACCTACAGAACAGGAACATGGCGGACTCTATTACTTGGACCTGAAGAGCGGGAACTTCGTGCTTACGCACCTTACTCATGATTTCGGGAAGGCGTTCGCACCTCACGGCATTTCCGTGTTCAGGCGGGATAGTGTTAACACCATTGCGGTTGTCAACCACATGTTGGACGAACATTCCATCGAGATCTTCACCCTTGTGGGAAAGGAATTGACACACATCCGCACAGAAAGGTCGACCAAATTGGTGAGCCCCAATGATGTGGTGTTGCTGGACGAAAACCGCTTTTACGTGACCAACGACCACGGGAACGCACACGGCATTGGCCGATTGGTGGAGGATTACGGCAATTGGGCTGCATCGAATGTGTTGTATTTCGATGGACAACAGTTCAGCAATGCAGCAAGCGGAATTGCCTTCGCCAACGGCATCAACTTCGACCCCGAACGCAACTTGATGTTCGTGTCCTCGCCCCGGAGGTTCCTCATCAAGGTATATCAACCCGAAGCAGATGGTTCGCTCACATTCATAGAAGACATTCCGTGTGGTACGGGCGTGGATAACATCGAATTCGATAGGGAAGGGAATCTTTGGGTTGGCTGCCATCCCGATCTGTTACATTTTACG